>CAZKOQ010000228.1:0-5763 GCA_964554425.1 uncultured Pirellulales bacterium
GACAATTGAAACCACCCCCGGTGCTGGTCCGAACCCTCGGAATACAAATCAACTGGAATAGGCCAGCCGGCTTCTTTCGCACACACGCTATACCAGCTACAGCCGGATTCAAACCAGACATCGAGGATGTTCTCTTCCTTTTGCAGCTCGTCGAGAATAAATCCATCCGGCAGCGGGAAATCATCTCCGAGTATCTGTCGTGGTGTATCCTTGAACCAGCTATCTGAGCCATTTTTTGCAGTGTGCCTGGCGACAGCCAGGACAGATTCTTTTGTCAGCAATGCCTGCCCGGCAGAGTTGACAAAAACCGGCAAGGGCAATCCCCAGCTCCTCTGCCTGCTGATGCACCAATCAGGCCGCGACTCCAGCATCCCCTCAATACGCTTTTGTCCCCAGGCGGGAATCCATTTCACGTTTTTAACACTCTCAAGCGCCAAATCCCGCAAGCTCTTTCCCACGCCGGGCAGCTCTCTATCGACGCTAATGAACCACTGCTCAGTGGCTCTGAATATAACTGGTCCCTTGCTCCGCCAGCAGTGCGGATAGCTGTGGGTAATCTGACCTTGTGCAAAAAGCAGCCCATCCTCTTTCAGGCGGTTATTCACTATGGCGTCAACCTCCAGCACACATCGTCCCCGCAGCCACTCCGGCGCTGTCTCATCATACCGCCCATCATCCAGCACAGGCGAATAAGTTGCCAGGCCGTTCTTTTGCCCGGAGATATAGTCCTCAATTCCATGCCCAGGCGCAGTATGCACAAGCCCCGTCCCATCTTCTGTGGTAACATACTCAGCAAGTATAATCATATAGGCGTCTTTGTCTGTCGGATTTTTATCTATAAAAGGATGCAGATACCGCAGCCCCTCTAAGTCACCGCCTCTAACTGTCTTCTCGCTTATGCGATATTGACCCTCCTTCAAACCGCCCGCAGCGACAACCGCACCAATCCGCTCGGTTGTTACTATCGAGATAAATTTCTTTCCGTTCTTTTCGTAGCTTATTGCCGTATAATCTAAATGTGGATGCACCGCAATCGCAAGATTGGCTGTCAGCGTCCACGGCGTTGTCGTCCATATCATAAAGCATACTCGTGGCTCGTGGCTCGATTCTCGTTGCTCGCCGTGAGTATCCGGTATCTCCACAGGATGCCCATCGGCGGAGTATCGAGCATCGAGAAGTCCAAGCTCAATCAGCCGGGCGATGCTCTCCTTCGTGGCAGGGAAATTCACATAGATACTCGGCGAAGAAATATCCTTATATTCCAGCTCTGCCTCCGCTAAAGCCGTCTCGCACCCAATCGACCAGTGAATTGGTTTCAATTGTTTATATACTAATCCCTTGTCCACAAGCTCTGCAAATACTTCCAGTATCCCCTCCTCATAGGCCGGCTTAAACGTCAGATATGGATTCTCAAAGTCGCCAAATATGCCAAGCTCCTGAAACTGCCTGCTTTGTATCTTGACGTATTTGCTCGCATATTTCATACACGCACGCCGGACCTCCGGCTTGCTCATCTGGCGAACCTTGTCGCCAAGGTCCGTAACGACCTTCGATTCGATAGGCAATCCGTGACAGTCCCAGCCGGGGATGTAAGGCGCATCAAAGCCCGTCATTGTCTTATACTTGACTATAAAATCCTTGAGGACCTTATTTATGACGGTGCCCATGTGGATGTCACCGTTAGCATAAGGCGGCCCATCGTGCAGGATATATAATGGAGCTCCTTTGCGGGCCTCTCTGATTTTGCCGTAGATATTTTTCTTCGCCCATTCTTTGCGCAGTTGTGGCTCTCGCTGCACCAAATTGGCCTTCATCGAAAAACCCGTCTTCGGCAGATTCAACGTATCGCTATAACTTTTACCACTTTTATCCGACATCTAATAAATCCTCAAAAATCGGCAAATAATAAATTACGCATAATAAAACTATTGCATCCAACTGTCAAGGATACCACATTGCCGGTAAAAAACAAATCGGCACACGGCTATCAGACTTTTTCTCTAATTTTTTCCTTTCAGTTTGGAAAACGACCTGTTATAATATTAGTGTGTTGCATTTTGGACTTTTAGGAAGGAAACGCAAATGAAAAGACAACTTATTTCTTTATCCAGAATTATCGCAGTCCTATTTTTCATTCTGCTCGTCCCATCCCACTGTAAGTCGGCCCTTCTCACAGAGATTTCTTTGAATGCTATCGATAGGGGGCAGTATGGCTACGATAACGGCCGTTACTGCCGTTGCCCCTTCAATGTTACACTGCTATCGTATCCGGTAGGTCTGGTCGATAACGTGCATCATCGCAACTTCTTCGTTTTCGACCTGTCGAGCGTTCCCAATATTGTTACTGCTGCTCAGCTTCACCTTGAAGCCGGTGACCCCGCATTTCGTAGTAACGCCCCAATTCTGACTTACACCCTGTTCGATGTAACGAGTTCTATTAACGATTTGATGAATGGAACCGGTGGTGATGTTGTCTTTTCTGACCTTGGAACGGGGACAGTCTATGGCTCAGTAGAGGTATCCGCTGCCGCTAACGGCGGGATGGTAGTCGTTAATCTGAACGATGATGCACTTGCAGATTTGAACGCTACGCGAGCGCTTTTTGCAATCGGTGGCTGGGTGACAACACTGGGTCATCCACAAGGAACCGATGAGTGGCTGTTCGGACTTACAACCGCAAAAGAGACTACCCAACTTGTATTGACTGTCATCCCTGAGCCAGCGACGGTTTTACTTCTTGCCTTAGGCAACATAGCTTTAATCAGACGGCGACAGTAAGACTGCCAACCAAATTCCGCCAACCCAAAGTTATGAAAGATTTGGTTACCGTTCCTTGCTTTTCAGAAAATTTATTTATAATAATCTTGAACTGTATAAAGAAGTTCGCAGTAAAATAATTGTCCGGGTTCAGAAATAGCTCTCCTATTTCCGGAGGAAAAGTCGGATGGTCGGGCCGCCATCTTAATAGTTTCACAGACGGCATTTTTTATTTGTAAAGGAGTAACGCAATATGCCTGAACAATTGGCACCTTCAATGAAAAAACTATATGAGATGCTTCTACCGCTGGCAATTGTCCTCGTTACTATCGGAGCCGGCTATGTCATAAGGCAGATTATCCTTCTTCGGCTTGCACGCTGGGCCAGAGAATCAAAAAGCCAGTTCGCCGATATAGCCGTCTCCGTTGTCAGAGGGCCGTTTCTAATCTGGTTCTTGATGCTCGGCATTTATCTTGCACTTCAGTTCTCGCAATTGCCGCCAAACGTTGTCGCTCTCACCGGCAAAACCCTACTCGCCCTCGGCATCTTCTCCGTTACTTTGATACTTGCAAACCTCGCTACACGGCTGACTAAAATACATTCGGATAAGCTCGATATAGCTTTGCCCGCAACATCCCTGACCCAGAACATCGTTAGAATCATCATCTTCGGCATCGGAATCCTGATTATCCTGAATTGCCTCGGCATCCCCATAACCCCTATCTTGGCCACCTTAGGCGTCGGTGGCCTGGCTGTCGCCCTGGCGCTCCAGGATACCCTCTCCAATCTTTTCGCCGGCTTCTATATCATCGCAGCAAGGCAAATCAAGGTCGCAGACTATGTAAAATTGGACACCGGCGAAGAGGGCTATGTTACCGACATTACCTGGCGAACTACCAAAATAAAAATGCTTCCTAATAATGTGGTCTTGGTCCCAAACGAAAAGCTCATCAAAGCCATTGTCACCAACTATTATCTGCCCGATAAAGAAATAGCAGTGCTGGTCAATGTCGGCGTCCATTACAACAGCGACCTTGACAAAGTGGAAAAAGTTACCTGCGAGGTGGCTAAAGAAGTGATGAGAGATGTCCTTGGCGGCGTCCCGGAATTTCAGCCGTTTATCAGGTTCAATACCTTCGGCGACTTCAGTATTGGCTTTACAGTAATCTTGCGGGCGAAGGAATTTGTTGACCAGTATTTGATTAAGCACGAATTTATAAAAAGATTACACCGGCGCTACGCCAAAGAAGGCATAATAATCCCTTACCCCATTCGAGCAATCAACTATGACCAAGAAAAGGCAAAATAGTTTTGTATCCTATCGGATCTCGATTGTGTCCAACCACAATCTAAACTGGGGGAAATAACTATAATGGCAAAAACAGCAGGTGTATGGGCAAAAACAAGAAGGCACGTCCGCAATCGGATAGTTTCGGGAATACTCTTGCTTATGCCGTTTGGTGTGACACTGCTTGTGATGCGATGGTTGTTCCAGTGGGTTGTCAGCCTTTTACTACCGTTATCGGAGAAGCTTCTGCCTTTTATCGCCAAGAACTCCTTAATCGAATCAATGCCACAAAGCTATATCAATATATTTTTATCAATCTGCTCAATTATTATACTGCTGTTGCTGGTTTACATCGCGGGTGCAATAGGACAGTTCGTTCTGGTCAGGCGTCTGGTAGCTTTGGGCGAGATGTTCGTGCTGAAAGCTCCTGTTGTTCGAGCCATTTACTCAGCCAGCAAGCAGGCCATTGAGGCCATCTCGTTGCCGAATCGGGCTGCTTTTAAGTCAGTTGTTCTTATAGAGTTTCCACGGCGCGGTTTTAAGACCATCGGCTTTATAAGCGGTTATATCCACAAGCAAGATGGAGAAACGCTTTACGTGGTATTCATACCCACTACGCCAAATTTGACCACGAGTTTCTTGGAAATCGTTCCTGCCAGCGACGTTACTGAGTTATCTATGACTGTTGAGGACGCATTAAAAATGATACTATCCGGCGGTATCATTGGCCCGGAAGTCCTTGACACCCGAAAGCCCTCTTAGGATGCCGCCGCGTTAAAAATCATATCCGGTGCCGTTCCTTCTACGACATTAGTACCGATTAAATTTTTTTGTAATAAACTTTGACAGCGGCACTCGGTTCTATTACAATCAATGAATTAAAGGGTGTGAGGTTGAAAACAACCTCATAGGCATATCAAGGTGGTCGGGCCGCCACCTAATCAATCGATTCTTGCGATTTTTTAGGAGACGGAATATGTCTTCGCAAAACGACCAAACCACTGATAAACACGGTAGCGGACTCAGCATCATAGCGAGACTTTTCTGGATGTTTTTCGGCAATGCAATCCTCTTTATTTCAATAATATTTATTGTTGAGCATAAAGGCGGGATGTTTCATACTGCTGATGTGGTTTTCTGGATTACGGTAGCAATTCTCATTTTTGTGAGGTATCTCGACATAAAGTTTTGCGTCGGGCTTACCGCCACAGGCAATCCTGCCTCAATTGCCCACTGGATTAAGTATGCTATCTTACTTCTGATATTTTCCACAGCAGTGTGGGCAATTGCACATGCCGTGAATTATTTAGTTGTAAACAGATAGAACCACAGAGCGGTTACCGGATTATGGCGTTGATACAATAAGGCATAAGGTCTTTTAAGAAAATGTATTCAATATAGGGATATTGCCATGAAAACAATTCAAAGTCAAGACCAAAGGGAAGGGCTTAGGAGTGTACTTGAAAAAATAATTCAAGATATTGAAAAATCTCACTTGTACAAAGGAAAGCTTTCTATTGAAAGGGTACTTCCTCCGCCTGGAACTCCAACAGATACTCCTGCTGGTTATCCTCATTTAATGGTTCAGGAAGAAAAGCAAAAAAAGTTTTTGGGACTAATCCACTACGATAAAAAAGAAATATTAGTCATTGTAAAAGAGGGGTTCTATGACATCGAAGATAAGGGAAGAAAAGATATGTTTGTTCTTTTGAAATCCA
>CAZKOQ010000229.1:0-5614 GCA_964554425.1 uncultured Pirellulales bacterium
TTTGACCCAATTATGCTCTGAGCAAAGACCAGAAAAAACATCAAGCCCAACGCTCCACCAATAGCGATAAAGCTAACGCCCCACAGAATTTTCTGAACAAGCTCATACAGACCCGGCTCCATCGTGCCAAAGCCCTCAAACATAAATCCCTGCAAACGTCCGTTTCACCCAAAACGTCCTGTTCACATTACCCCAAATCTCCGGTCCAGTCAAACAAGAAACCTGTCTCCAAAATCCTGGCATCTTAGCAATCTCTGAAAAGTTTCAACCAAATGTGCAGGCATTCTCAGACAAAATTGTAAAATTCCAAAAAAATTTTTACCCTCTTTGCCATAATAACTTACATAAACTGACCTTATCAAAATACCCCCGATTTTTGGACACAAACGCGCAGGTCCAGCCCAATTATGGAGGGACTGATACGATAGACGAAGGATGAAAGATGAGGGAAATCTGAATATCAGGTCATCAGGCGGAAGGGTTTCAGGAAAGCAGGGTATCAGGGGGGCAGGACATCAAGGTTACAATCGAAATTCCATCTTGGCTTGAACGGCTCTGTATTCTGCCGGTCCTCCTCTACCGCCGGCTCCGCTACGGCTATGCCTTTCGCAGAATCCCTCTTACTCAGGGCTTTTTCGCCATTGTTGACCCCGCCGATTATTACGACCTTGCAAAATACAATTGGCGCATCTGCAAAACAAAAGGCAAACGCACCTTCTACGCCGAACGCTCTGTTCGTAAAACAAATCATAAATTTTCTCGCCTCCTTATGCACCGCCAAATTATAAAAGATGTCCCCTTCGGTTACTGTATCGACCACATCAACGGCTCCGGCCTTGACAATCGCCGCGCAAATCTACGCCTCGCCACCGCCTCGCAAAACGCCGCTAATTCCAGACACCGAAAATCTCGCTCCGGCTTCAAGGGTGTCGCCTTCGCAAAAGACAAACGCCGCTGGCGCGCCTCTATAGTCGCCAACGGCTGTAGGAAACACCTCGGCTACTTTACAAACCCCCGCGACGCCGCCCTCGCCTACGACCACGCCGCACAAAAGTATCACAAACAGTTCGCCGCCTTGAACTTTCCATCTCAATAGTCAATAGTAAATAGTAAATAATAAATCGAATCCCTTATGCTCTTGTGCTCTTATGCGCTTATGCTCTTGTATATCACGGCCAATTCGCCTCTCTAAACTTTGAATGAAAAGGAGTTTGTTTGGCCGTCGCTGCCCCGGCGACGCAATACCATCCTGATAACCGGAACGTAGGCCGCGACAATCTCACTTCGACATTGGACATTCGACGTTCGATAGTCATTATTCACGTTTTTAACCGCAATTGACGCGCAGCGTCATTTAATAATTGACAGTAAATGTGGGAGGATTTACCCCATGAGATACTATGCAATATTCTTATATGCCGACAACAAATAGGACTATATAATGCTATTTAAACCTTTTGAGAATTGGTTATCTCACGGGGTAGTTAATTTGATAGAAACTTAAGGCCGGAAGATGCGGAGAATCACATCTTTGTTCGTCAACATTAGCCATCCGGTCAATGGCCTTTGCTCTGGTTAATGCAGAATGACCAACCGTAGTAAACAAATTAGTAATCCATTTTCCACTGGTGGAGGCGGATTTAGCTTTGAGACGCGCGTTCAGGCGTACTTTGTTACGCTAATGTTATCTGGGGGTTTTGCACCGTGTTTACCTCCATGGCCAATAAAAAAAATTAAGCTTCAAGGAAAATACGCTGACTATGATGTTGATGACGCAATTATTTTTATTGAAAGTCCCAACAGCAAGGAAGAAAGGAAATTACTCTGTCAGATTAAGCATTCAATAGGTATCACTAAAACAAATCCCGTTTTCCGGGAAGTTATTCTGGCGGCATGGAGGGATTTCAACAATGCCAAAGTATTCACGGTAGGAAACGATTCAATTGCACTTATCACAGGCCCTTTAAGTGCTACGGATATCAAAGATGTTAGAACAATCCTTGAGTGGGCTCGAGATTCTGATAGTGCAATAGATTTCCTCACGAAGGTAAATCTAACTAATTTCAGCAGCAAACAGAAGATAGAAAAATTAAATGTATTTCGGATTCATCTTAAAAATGCTAATAATGGAAGCGATGTTTCAGATGAAGATATATGGCAATTCATGAAGAGTTTCCATCTCTTGGGAGCTGACTTGGATATTAAAGCTGGATTAACATTGTCTTTGTTACAATCGCTGATTGGTCAGTATTCCTCGGAAAATGCTCACGCATTATGGACGCAAATTATTGACGAAGTTCAATCGGCAAATCAGAATGCAGGCACTATAACGATTGATTCTCTACCAGAAGAAATCCGTTCTGCTTTTCAAAAGCCGAGTGTTGAAATAATTCCCTCGGGCCTTGGCATAAAACCATCTGCTCCGAAGGAGACTATTTTGGACAACAGTAAATTTACCTCTGAACTTGCTATTGCCAATCTTCTTGGAGCATGGAATGAAAACGCCTAAAACAGACATTGAGGCCGTAGAACTACTTGCGAATGAAAAATATATTGATTGGATTTCTAAAATTCGTGAAATATTACAACAACCAGATAGTCCATTGTCCTTGAAAAATGGAACATGGACAGTTATCAAAAGACAGGAAATGTGGCAAATACTTGGACCAAAACTATTTGATGAGCATCTTGATAGATTTAAGCAGTGCGTTGTTACTGTTCTTAGAGAACCAGATCCGCAGTTTGAATTACCTTCTGAAAAACGTTTTGCCGCGAATATTCGTGGTAAGGTTTTAAAGCATTCTCATGCCTTGCGGAAAGGACTTGCTGAAAGTCTTGCATTATTGGGGAGTCAACCTGATGCACTGATACATTGCTCACGGGGCAAAGCCGAAACAATCGCGATTACTTCCATCAGAGAAATATTTAAAGATTCGGATTGGATTCTTTGGGCAAGTCTGAATTATCTGCTACCTACACTTGCGGAAGCCGCACCTGAGGAATTTCTCAACGCAGTTGAAGACGCATTGCAGAAAATACCTTGTCCATTTGATGAGATATTTTCCCAAGAAGACGCTGGTATATTTGGTAATAATTATATGACAGGTCTGCTATGGGCACTGGAAACCCTTGCTTGGGATGAAAAATATTTGGTACAAACAACGGTTATACTTGGGAAATTAGCTTCGCATGACCCAGGGGGCAACCGGGGTAATCGTCCAGCGAGTTCACTCACGACTATTTTTCTACCCTGGCTTCCTCAGACAATCGCTTCAGTTGACAAACGTAAAGTAGCCATCCAAACACTTCAGAAAGAGTTTCCTGCAATTGCTTGGAAACTACTATTAAATCTGTTACCAAATCAGCATCAGTCTTCTATGGGCTCTCATAAACCTGTTTGGCGTAAAATAATACCTGACAACTGGGAGAAAGGTGTTTCAAACAAAGATTACTGGGATCAGATATCTTCCTATGCTGATATTGCAGTGGAGACAGCAAAAGGTGACTTTACCAAACTTAATAAACTAATTAGTAATCTGGATAATTTGCCGGAACCTTCTTTTAATAAACTCTTGGTGTATCTTGGGTCTGCAGAAGTTGTCAATCGCTCGGAAGAAGAACGCACCTCTTTATGGGTTGCACTGGTAGAATTTGCATTAAAACACAGACGATATTCGGATGCAGATTGGGCACTCAGCCCAGAATTAGTGGAGAAAATTGAACAAGTTGCAAATAGTCTTGCTCCACAGAAACCGCAGAATTTATACAGTCGCCTTTTTAGCGAAAGAGATCTTGAATTGTATGAGGAAAAAGGGGATTGGCAAGAGCAAGAGAAAAAACTAGAAAAGCGTCGACAAGATGCGATATGCAAAATTGTTGCAGAGGGTGGACTTGAAGAAGTAGTTCAGTTTGCCGAAACTGTAGAATCTCCTAATAAGGTAGGTTTCTCTCTTGGCTTTGTCGCTGAAGATGATACGGATTCAGTCATTCTGCCTGATTTACTTGAGACTGAAAATAAAAAATTAGTGTTATTCGTAAGTGGATTTGTCTGGGGAAGATACAGGAGTCGAAGCTGGGAATGGATTAATCAGATTGATACTTCACTCTGGTCTAACGTTCAAATAGGTAAATTTCTATCTTGCCTGCCCTTTACTCAAAAAACCTGGAAATATTCAGAACATCTTTTAGGAGAACACGAGACTGAATATTGGAGTAGGGTTGGTGTTAATCCTTATCAGGCCGAAGATAACCTAAGTTTAGCAATTGACAAGTTAATTCAATATAACAGACCACATGCGGCTATCTTCTGTTTATATAGAATATTACATGACAAGAAGCCATTGGATAAAACTAAAGCCGCTAATGCTCTGCTTAAAGCAGTTTCATCAGTTGAGACTGTTAATCAAATGAATAGACACTACGTTGATGAAATTATCAAAGCTTTGCAAAATGATCCCGAGACCAATCAGGACGACCTTTTTCATATTGAATTTGCTTATTTGCCACTTCTAACCGGCCCTGGAAAAAGTGTTTCACCAAAGTTATTAGAACAAAAGCTGGCTTCCGAACCGGAGTTCTTCTGCGAAGCAATTCGTCTGCTTTATCGGTCCAAAAATGAGACCAAATCAGACAAAGAACCCACAGAGCAGCAGAAAATGGTAGCAGGAAATGTTTGGAGACTTCTTAATGACTGGAGAACTCCACCGGGAATGCAGCCAGATGGAAGTTTTTCTGGGAACGATTTCAATGCTTGGCTCAAAAGTGTTAAAATTAAATGCGAGCAGACCGGGCATCTCGAAGTGGCTATGTCTACTTTAGGTAGTGTGTTAATTCATTACATTCCTGACCCCAGTGGACTTTGGATTCACAAAACTTTAGCAGAAGCCCTTAATGCAGAAGATGCGGAGAAAATGCGAAATGGTTTCAGCATAGGAATCTTCAACTCCAGAGGAGTTTATTGTGTCGATCCAACAGGCAAACCGGAAAAGGAACTCGCTGCCAAATACAAACAACAAGCCGAAGAAGTAGAAAATGCCGGATATTATCGATTTGCAAAAACGCTCAGAAGTTTATCTGATTCGTATGAATATGAAGCAAAGCGAATCATTGAAGAACACAAGGATTCTGCTGGTGATACATCCCAATAAGTAAAGGATACATCCATGTTAATTCTGAGCAGAAATCCTCAATTAACCGACATGCGAAATACCCTATACGCTATCCGCTGAACGCTCTACAAAATCATCGAAACCGTATTTGTCGGACAGCTTGCCCCTGATTTGTTGACTTCTTTAACTCGATATTCTAATTTACAGACCGTCGTCTGGTTTGTTAATTTGTCTTCGTTTCCGCCTGCGGCGGATAATTTTTAAGGCCGGTGCCAGTTCCCATCCTACGTTTTGTAAGATTCTGATGTTAAGTTTTGTAAGATGCTCATAGTCTTTTCGATTAATCGAAAAGACTATGAGTCAGGTAAAGTTTGCTCAGCTTATCGTAAGGAAGTCCCGTCCTTCAGGACTTCGGCGGACAAGATAACGGCCTTTCACAGAAACCTGTTTCGAGAAAAGGCCTTGTCGCAGAACGCCAAAGCCAAGCAAATTCCTCTGTGCTCTCT
>CAZKOQ010000230.1:0-5597 GCA_964554425.1 uncultured Pirellulales bacterium
TTGTCTTTTGCCCGCCTTGCCTAAAAAATGATGTTCAAAAACGGTTCATTTTGGCTCATTTTTGTTCAATTTTTGTCAATTTTCTATCATTTTCTATCAAAAAAGTGCAAAAAAACGCTCATTTTTACCCTCATTTTTAGCCCAAAAACAAATAAGTCCTATAAAATCACACTATTTACAACTGCCAACCACCCCAATTTTCAAAATTTTCCCCAAAAACCCACTATTTTTTGTTTTTTCCCCTTTTTTTCTCCCTTTTTTATTTTGCCTTTCCTCTTTTTTTGCCCTTTACCTCGACCCTATCCCCTATACGCTGCACGCTACCCACTAACGAGCAGTTTTTCTTGACCAATGGCTATTTTCAGATATGCTTCGTCTTAAATTTTCAGTTCTTGAGAATATAAGGAATGGAAAAACCACAGCCCAATTCTGTTGGTATAGATAAATGGCTTAAACTTATCAGAGCCGATAGCGTCGGGTCAATCACTTTTGCGAAGTTAGTGAAACACTTTGGCTCAATGGATAGCGTCCTCGGCGCTTCGGTCAGCGAATTAGCTAAAATCGACGGCATCGGATTTAAGACCGCTGAACGCATTGCTGCTTCACGCGACAAATTCGATGTTACCAGCGAACTCGACCTGGCAGAAAAGTTAGGCGTCTGGCTCATCAATCTCGAAGATGAGCGTTATCCGGTTGTCCTGAAACGGATTTATGACCCGCCGCCCGTTCTCTACATAAAAGGGACTCTGGCGCGAGAGGATAATTTGTGTATCTCGATAGTGGGGACGCGGCGGTGCAGTTTGTATGGCCAGGAGCAGGCATCCCGGCTTGCACACTTTTTGGCTTCAGCCGGCTTTACAATTTGCTCCGGAATGGCCCGCGGCATAGATACAGCCGCTCATCAAGGTGCACTATCAGCCCGCGGACGCACAATCGCGGTGCAGGGCTGTGGATTAGCAAACATCTTCCCGCCGGAGAACAGAAAGCTATTTGAGCTTATATCGCAGTCCGGCGCCTGCATCAGCGAGCTTCCATTACGTTTCGAGCCACTGTCGGAAAACTTTCCGCCCCGCAACAGAATAATAGCAGGTCTGTCACTGGGGACAATCGTTATTGAGGCGCCTTTGAATTCGGGTGCGATGATTACCGCAAGAGCTGCGATGGAGAACAATCGTGAGGTAATGGCGGTGCCCGGTAAGGTCGATTCACCGTTAAGCAGAGGAGCGCACAAACTGATAAAAGAGGGGGCGAAACTTGTAGAGTCTGTTGAAGACGTGATGGAGGCGCTGGGCTATATCGGCGAACAACTGGCGGACCACGCAAGTAACGCAGCGGACAAAGCAGCAGCCAAAGTAGAACAACCCCTATTTGATGTGCGAGAGTTAAAGCTAAGCAGCAATGAAAAAACGATTTACGAACGGCTAAACAAAGACCCCTCCCACATAGAGCAGATAATTGAGGATACGAAACTGACGCCGGGAAGTGTCAACGCGGGTCTGGTCGCACTTCGGCTAAAGGGTTTAATAAAGCAGCTTCCCGGCAGCCAATTTGTAAAAAAGTAGGCCTATAACTCATTTTTTTGCGCTCAAAATGTGCTCTTCTTCGTCTATCCATAAGGAAAGAGTAGGTTTTGGTTTGTTAGAGAACCAATGAACACAGTTTGCAAGGAAACGTAATGCAAATAAGACTCAAGGTCTTATATATCTATAAGTCAAATTTATCAGATGTTCAATATTATTAATGCAAAGGGTGTTTTTTAGAGATGCCAATGCAGAGGTAGCTATTTAGTAAGTATTTTATTTACAATAGGTTATGTGCATTTGCGGGAGAGAGGGAGATGCTTTTTCTGCATCGAGGATGTTGACTTAGCCAAGCTCAGTATATAGAATAAATAGTTTAATGGCAAAACAAACGAAAACAACCGGAAAGGGACGCTCGAAAACCTCCTCAAAGGTCGCCGCCGTCAAGGGGATACAGACATTTAGAACATACGAACAGGCCATCAGGTATCTTTTTGATAGGACAGACTACGAAAAGGAGCAGCGCCTGAGGTATAACGTTACGACGTTCGACCTGAGCAGAATGGTAAAACTGTTATCTCTATTAGGCAATCCACATAGAAAAATCGCTACAGCACATATAGCCGGCACAAAAGGCAAAGGCTCTACGGCCACGATGCTTGCCAGGATGCTGGAGGCAAACAACTACAAGGTGGGATTATATACATCGCCGCACCTTGTTCACCTGCACGAGCGGATTGCAATCAATTCGAAGATGATTAGCGAAACAGATATGCTCGGCTTGATGAACCGCATTTATGCTCCATCCGAGAAGGTATCGAAGACCGACAAGCTGACATTTTTTGAGATTATGACGGCCCTGGCGTTTATGTATTTTGCCGACAAGGCAGTGGACATCGGCGTGATTGAAACCGGAATGGGCGGCAGATTAGACAGCACTAATGTCATTGAGCCAAAGGTGGTCGGCATAACAAGTTTGAGCATAGACCATCAGCAGCAGCTCGGTAACACGATTGAGAGCATTGCCAAAGAGAAGGCCGGGGTGTTCAAAACCGGCGTGCCGATAGTTACGGTCCAACAGGAGCCGGCGGCGATGCAGGTTCTAAGGTCGCACGCCAATAGCGTCAAGGCGCCGTTTAGCGTGACCGGCGTGGACATCGATTTCTCGCACCGCTTTGAGACGTCGCGTGAGCACGGCCCACACACAAGAATTTGCCTGACAACACCGACCAGTAAATTTGAGCATTTGCGAGTGCCGCTGCACGGCAGGCACCAGGCGATCAACTGCGGCCTGGCACTGGCTATGCTGGATAAATTGAAAACGATAGGTTACAACATCGACAACGAAAAAACCATCGAGGGACTTAATAAGGTGTCGCTGCCTGGACGGATGGAGATGATTTGCGACGACCCGAGGATTATGATTGATGGTGCTCACAATGCTGCGAGCATCCAGGCGCTGATACATGCGATAGGCCAGCATATTCCTTATGATTCAATGATAGTAATTTTCGGCTGCAACAACGATAAAGACATCAAAGGAATGCTGCATAATCTACAATATGGAGCCGATAAGGTGATTTTTACGCGAAGCAACTCCGCGAAGGCGATGTCACCACAGGAGCTGGTTGATATCTATACGGACATATCCGGCAAGATGTGCCAGGTAGCCGACAGTTTGGGCGAGGCATTGCAGCTTGCAAAAAGTGCCATCACAAAAGAAGATTTGATTTGCATCACGGGCAGCTTCTATCTTATTGGCCAGGCAAAGATACGCTTCCAGCCAAATTCATCTATTCCAACCGGTTGACTGACAAATCCAACAACCACTCCTGAAATGTGCTAAATTTCGACCGGGGCAGTGCACTTGATTGGGCTTCTATTGAGACCAATCACCTGCCAGGATGCTGAAATCCTTGAAATCAACAGTGCCATTTCCATCGAGGTCGCTTTCTAATTCAGGGGTGGTATTAAGCCACTGGCTGGAAAACTCTGCAAGATAATCAAAGCCGATGATACGCCAAGGCCAGCCGATTATTGTAACCATATCGCTGCCGCAGAAATGTTGCCCTGTTCTGAGCTGGCCCTGCACCGTCAATAGCACCCTGCCATTCTCGGGAACTGCACGAGTTAGCTTGGACTTATCAAAAGAAGAAAAGATGGTTACGCCTGCAAAATGCCCAATGACAAACTGGCGGCTCGACTCGATGCCGCCCGGATACAGCAAAAGCGGCCGGTTTCTATCAATCTGCTCTTTGGCTATGCCTTTAGGCAATGTAACCAACGCCAGTATTTCCGACAGTTTTCCCCGGCGATTGATGATTTGCGGGAATATCCACAGGTCGGCTCTTATTCCGCTCGTCGCCTCATAAGCGCCCATATCAAAATCGGACAGTTCGCCGTTATTGTCAACGCCGGGATAGTCAAACGGGCGGATATTACCTTCTATATCGGTATAGACACCGGCATCAGTCCCGGCATCGATACAGGGCGAACCAGGCGACAAGAGGTAGCTGCCGTTGTCGGGGTCGATTAATAATGGGTCGTCCCCGATGTTGCCTTGTCCTCCGAGCTCACCGGTCCAGCCCTGAATGCAACAGTAGTTGACAATTACCTGCGGCGCATAGACATAGAGCTGAGCTTTCTGGCTTGTGCCTTTGGTGTCACTGTTGGCCCAGAAGATACAGTTTGTAAGTGACAGGTAAGTATCATCGTCGCCGGCCAATCCGCCGCCGTGGGAGTATTCACCGCCGGTTGCGCTGTTTGCTACAACTGTGCAGTTAGTTAAAGTTACGCTTGTGCAGGGACATAATATGCCGCCGCCGGAGCGTGCTGAGTTGCCGGTAATTATGCAGTTGATTAGCGTTAATGATTCCTGCCAGTCGCCGTGGGTATCGATTCCACCGCCGCTTTCGGCTATGTTGGCGATAAAGCGGCAGCTATTTAGTGTTGCTCGACCGGAGTTATACATTCCGCCGCCACTGGCGGCGGAGGAGTTACTGATAAAGGTGCAGTTTGAAATGAGGGGTTCGCCGCCGTCTTTATAGATTCCGCCGCCACTATTGACCGCTGTGTTTGCTGCGAATACACAGTTAGTCAGGGTAGGGCTGCTGTAGCTACAGAACATTCCGCCACCTCTGCTGGATGTATCGGATGAGCCGCTGGCGTTTCCGCCCGTGATTGTAAAGCCGTCAATCGCGGCTGTCCGGTCGTTCAAGAGAGAAGTTACTACATGGTAGCTGTTGTCGTGATTGTTTTGGAAATTGTTTACATCATCGCCATTGAGGTCGCCGCTGAGAATAGTGCAATATGCGATGATGTCACGTGCATCAGGGTCCGGGGCGTCTGCGCCGGCGTAGCCACCCTTAATAGTCAGGCCATTGATGAGCTGGAATGTGGCCGACCGCTCGCCAAAAGGGCCTGCCGGCCTGTAAATTCCCCCGGCAACACGTATTTCTTCTATCTGTGGATTTGCTGCTGCGATTCTGAGCGCCTGCTGCAAATCGGTAAACGCTCTCGCCCAGTTTGCACCGTTATTGAGAATCGAATCCTCAACATCGACATCGACGAAAAGGATGTTCGGATTGGGTTCGTTTTCAACCTCGCTTGCGGTGAGGCCGGCGGTGAGAATACCAGGGCTGTGGACTTTAATAACGGCCTGGCCATCAAAGTTGTCTCTATCCTCCAGCGCAGTAACAGTTACAGTCTGCGGTATTGAATAATTGGAGGAATTGAAAGTTAATACCAATCCTGACGTAACAATTATGTCGGGGTCGCCTGGTTCGGCAAATACTACGGCTCTAACAGTTCCGAGCGGTTTTGCACATAAAGCCACTGTAAAGGTTGCAGTTTGTCCCTCGCCAACCGCCACGAAATCCGCGCTTAACAAAAAGCCCTGTTTAGGTCCCTCGTAGGCGCCAATATCCACGATGCTATTTACGATGCGGGGATTTCCATCAAGGTCGGTAAGGAGTGTTTGAGGAACTGCTGAATTGTCCCCTGTATCGAGACAGCCAGAGCCGTGCAGCAAGCGCAGGTTATCGTCCTGTGTCCCGAATATATTGTCGGCTCCGTCAG
>CAZKOQ010000231.1:0-5589 GCA_964554425.1 uncultured Pirellulales bacterium
CAGGATGGCGAAGGCCGCAAGATGTCCAAGAGCCTGGGCAACGGCATCGACCCGCTGGTAGTGATAAATAGCCACGGCGCGGATGCGATGCGGTTTACGTTAGCCAGTATGACGACGGAGACGCAGGATATACGGATGCCGGTGGTGCTGATGAAGCTGCCTGATGGGCGGGAGGAGAATACATCGCCGAAGTTCGATATCGGGCGGAATTTCTGCAATAAGCTCTGGAATGCTTCGCGTTTTGCGATGATGAATCTCGAGGGAACGGACGCTGCGAAATTTGATGCGAATAAGATGGATATTACCGACAGGTGGATTCTTTCGCGATTGGCTAAGACCATTCGTGAGGTGACGGGGGCGCTTGATGAGTTCAAATTCAGCGAGCCGTTGTCGGCTCTTTACAAATTTTTCTGGAATGATTTTTGCGACTGGTATCTTGAGTGGGTGAAGCCGAGGATGCAGGATGACCGGCAAAAGCCGATTGCACAGAATGTCCTCGCTTTTGTGCTGGACCAGACCTTGCGTCTGTTGCATCCGTTTGTCCCGTTTATCACTGAGGGAATATTTCAGAAGCTAAATGACATTGTCCCCGTTAGAGTGCTTAAAGGTATAGCGGAGCCAAAAAACTCAGGGGCGTTGGTAGTTGCCGGATGGCCGAAAGTTCCGGAATCTATAGTCAATGAGGATATTGAAAGACAAATTGCCATCATCCAGACTCCTGTTCGAGCATATAGAGATATGAAAAACAAATACGGCATACCCAACTCAACATTGGTATCAGCTTCTGCTAACGTGTCGGCGGAGGTTGTAGATGTTTTGGCTGCTAATTCCGACCTCATTTGCCAATTGGCGTTCCTTAAGGAATTCAAGGTTTACACTGACATCAAGAAGCCCCCAAAGGCCGCTGTTTCAGTAGTAGAAGGAATGTCATTTTATATGCACGATATAATTGACATAGAGGCGGAGCGTGCGAGGTTTGAGAAGCAGAAGCAGGAGATAGGGAAGGCCAAAAATGCGGTGGAGGCCAAACTTGCTAATGAGAATTTTGTCAGCAGGGCCAAGCCGCAGGTTGTGGCTCAGGCCAGAGAAAAACTGGCGGAGCTGTCGGAACAGTTAAATACCGTTGAGAAACACCTTGCGGAGTTAAATGGTTAGAAAGATAAGGCGGTGCTAAAATGGAAGTAGAAGCGGAATTGGCGCGGATAATTATCAATGAGGCGTCCGACCAGCAGATAATTGTTTTGAAGGAGCGGGGGGGGCAGCGCAGTTTTCCGATTGTTATCGGGATAGTTGAGATATTTGCGATAGACCGTGGGCTAAAAGGTATAAATACGCCGAGGCCGCTGACGCACGATTTATTGGCCAGTATAATTGAGTCGCTGGGAGCGAAGGTGGAGAAGATAGTGATAAATGACCTGCGGAATCATACGTTTTATGCCAAGATTCATATAAGCTTAAATGGGCGGAAGGTGGAGGTTGACTCGCGGCCATCGGATGCAATAGCGTTGAGCACGGCGCTTAATGCGCCTATTTTTGTTGCTGAGCACGTTTTTGAGAGGGCCTCCCAGTAAAGAATGTGGAGATAATCAGAAGGCCGACGCCGATACAGAGTAAGCTGTCTGCGACGTTAAATGCCGGCCAGTGTTTGCCCGGCCAATAGACGACGTCGATGAAGTCCCGCACGCAGCCATTATTGAAGATTCTGTCCCAGAGATTTCCGCATATACCGGCGGCGAAAAGCGCCAGAGAGATGTGAATAATTTTTGCACTTGTTCGGCTAAAAAGAAAGAGTGCGAGTATCACTATCAGTGCGGCTATGGAGACAGCAAGGAGCAGGTGATAGCGGCCTGCGGCTATTCCGAAGGCGGCGCCATCGTTTTCGGCCAAGACTAATTGAAGGAAGCCATCTATGATTTGGACGCTGCCGCGATGCTGGAGCCAGTTAAATACGACTTTTTTGGTCCACAAATCCAGTAATAGTCCGATTATCGCGATGGGCCAGAATAAAAGGTGCGCTTCCAAGGAAGGCAGTATAGTTTTTTTTTCGGTTTGAGCAGTTAGCGGCATAAGTATAAGCTATTTTTCAAGCTCCTGGAGCTCTTCTAAATATTTTTCAATCAATTTACGAAGCGAATCGCGATTGGGCTGGTCGGGCTTGAGGGCCAGCGACAATTTCCATTGGCGGATTGCTTCCAACTTTAACTGGGGGTCATCTTCCTCGTCTGCTTTGAGGATGTAGGCGGCACCGAGGGCGTTACGGGACTGCCAGTCTTTTGAACTTATGTCAATAGCTGCGCTATAAGCATCGATTGCGCCGTCTGCACCATTGAGCTTGAGGTAACAATAGCCGAGATTTTGAAAGCCGGCAGCGTCATCGGGCTGAAGCTGAGTTAGCGAGAGAAACAGGTCTCTTGCGGGCTGGTAGCGTCTTGTTTTTAGGTATGCGTCCGCCAGAGTGGTCATAATTTCAGGATTGTTGGGTTCTATTTGCAGGACGCGTTCGAGCGAACCGATGAGGCCATTGTAATCGTTTTTGGCCTTGCATACATCGGCGAGGAGCATCGGCGGCTGGGCGGAGTTGGGATTGATTTCCTCGGCGAGGCGGGCGAATCTGGAGGCACTGTCGTAGTCCTTTGTCTCGAAGAAGCATCTGGCTGCATTGATGTGTGCCTGGAAGTTTTTAGCGTCGATTTCGGCGGAGCGGGCGTAGGCGATGGCGGCCTGGTCAAATTTCTTCAAGTTTTCGTAGGCGCGGCCGAGGTTGAAATGGTCTTTGAATGACCAGTTATTAAGTTGCGTTGCTTTTTCGTAGGCGGCGGCGCTATTTTCATAGTCGTTGGCGTCGGTATAGATTTGGCCGAGTAAGGAGTATGCGGGGAGGAATCGCTTGTCGAGAGTTACGGCTTCGTTAAGTTTGGCAATCGCCATTTCTTTTTGGTTAAGCTCGGCGAGCATCACGGCATCGAGGTATAGGTCAACAGGTTTTTGCTGATGCTCGCAGCCGGCGGAGAATAGGAATATTGCACCCGACAGGTATAGGGCTGCGAAATAGATTTTTTGGTTGTTAAGCATAATGATTGCCTTTCTGATATTTGGATAGCGTTACGACTTTTATATCAAATCACTTTCAAGCGAGTTCTGGCTTGCGATTATTATATCGGATTAGCTGCCATATTATAGTGTTTCGGCAACAAGGTGTCATTTTCGTTAAATAGTTGACAGAGCATTTACGAGTTTGTATCATATTTTTCCAATTCTGCTGAGACCCATTGGTGCAGTTGATTGCCGGGTTTTGTGCGCGTAAAATTTGGCCGTGAGGATTTTTATGACAAAACAGAAGGTGGTTTTGAAGAATAGGCCTTATGTGTTAATTATCCGTGATGGGTGGGGTTATAATCCGGACAGGAGCGAGGACCAATATAATTCTATAAAGCGGGCCAATGTGCCGGTGGACAATATGCTGATGGCTGAGTATCCGAATTGCCTAATCCATACGAGCGGCGAGAATGTGGGGCTGCCGGAAGGGACGATGGGCAACAGCGAGGTGGGGCATCAGAATATCGGGGCCGGCAGGATTGTGCCGCAGGAGTCGGTGCGGCTCTCTAGAGCTGTTCGAGATGGGTCGTTTTTTGAGAATAAAGAATTCGGGAATTTAATAAAGTATGTCAGAGACAACAACGGCAAGATGCACGTTATGGGTTTGTGCAGTGATGTCGGGGTGCATTCGTTATTGGACCATTTGTATGGGCTGTTAGAGCTGGCAAAGAGGAACGATATAAAAGACGTCTTCATACACGCGTTTACCGATGGGCGGGATTCGCCGCCGGATAGCGGGGCGGGATATATCGCACAAATCGAAAAGAAAGCCAAAGAAATAGGCGTAGGCAAAATCGCAAGCGTTATGGGCAGGTTCTATGCGATGGACCGGGACAGCCGGTGGGACCGTGTTCAGCGTGCTTTTGAGTGTTTGAGTGTGGGCAAAGGCATCAAGGCGGGCAGCGCTGCCGAGGCGGTTGCCAAGAGCTACGAGAGAGGAGTAACCGATGAGTTTATTGAGCCGAGCTGCATTGTCGGCGAGGGCGGCGAGCCGGTGGCAACCATCAATGATAGTGACGGCGTGGTGTTTTTTAACTTCCGCGGCGACAGGCCGCGAGAGCTGACGCGGGCGTTTGTTGAGCCGGACTTTAAGGAGTTTGTCCGGCCGGTCAAGCCAAGGATATATTTTGTATGTATGACTGAGTATGATGCGACGATACCTGCGCCGGTGGCGTTTCCGAAGCCGCCAAAAATGAAAAATATTCTGGGGGAATACTGGGGTTCGCTTGGTCTGAAGCAATTTCGGTGTGCCGAGACGGAGAAATATGCGCACGTAACATTCTTTTTCAACGACTATGCAGAGAAACCGTTTCCCGGCGAAGACAGGCAGATAGTGCCATCGCCGCGGGTTCGGACTTATGATTTGAAGCCGGAGATGAGCGCTTATGAGGTTGCGGATGTGGTGTTGCAGCGGCTGGATACAGATAGGTATGATGTGGTGGTGGTGAATTTTGCCAATCCGGATATGGTTGGGCACACAGGTGTATTGGATGCGGCGATAAAGGCGGCGGAGGCGGTGGATGAATGTGTTGGTAAAATCTTAGACAAGGTCAAGACGATGGGCGGGTCGGCGATAGTTACTGCAGACCACGGTAATTTTGAAAAAATGATAGATGGGAGTCCTGATAAGCCGCACACGGCGCACACCGTCGGCGATGTGCCGTTAATTATATTTGACGAGCGTTATAAAGGAAGGAAGCTACGAGAGGGGGGGAGATTGGCTGACATAGGGCCTACTTTGCTGGAAATGATGGGACTGCCAAAGCCGGAAGAGATGACCGGCCAGTCGTTATTTGAAAAATAAAATTCAAAGCACTAAATCCTAAATCCGAAACAAATACAAAATGCCAAATACAAATGCTCAAAATGGCGCAGTTTTGGTCATTTTGAGTTTTGAAAATTAGAATTTGTTTCGAGTTTCGATATTCGAATTTCGGATTTAATAACAATTGTGGTGACGGATGGTTACAAAGGAAACTCATAGAATGGCAATGGAAGGCCTCAGATGTCTTAGAAAAGCTGTGCGGGAAGAATTACAGCGAAAAGCGTTGCTTGGCCAGTATGTTATTATAAACCGTAACGGCAAATGCTGCCGCGTTTCAGCCAAACAAGCCCTGAAAATCGCAAGAAGCAAATGATTCGGCGTGCGCAAACAAACTGCATACCCTATCCAGCTAATCACATTTAGACATGATGTCATAGAACAATTCGTCTTTCACAATAAGATGTATCTTGTCAAAGTTCCTGCTGTTTGTTTTTGTGTATTGTTTCTTTAGTTCGGACATCACGTAATTCAACCTCATGCTTATAATAGATATGTTATCATAAATAATTAGTTCGTTAAAATGCGCCAGATAACTATGGGACAGATAAAGGTTCTTGACCAGAATATGGTTAATATGATTACAGCCGGCGAGGTGATTGAACGCCCTGCTAGTGTGGTCAAGGAGCTGATGGAAAATAGTCTCGATGCGGGAGCAACGAGGATAACCG
>CAZKOQ010000232.1:0-5581 GCA_964554425.1 uncultured Pirellulales bacterium
GGCTAAAAATTGATTTAGCCCTCGATGATTTCGATGGATTCTGGCTGAAGGCGATGTAGGTTAGGCAGTTGATTCCGTCCAAGGCGGGCGTCAATTAAGACAGAGCTATCGAGATATTGCTCGTTTAAGACTGTGGCGTGGGCACGCAAGAAACTCTGGATTTTGCCATTCGCCTGTGGGGCGGTTACCCGCAGCAGAACTTCACCGCCTCTGTATTTTGCCGACACGGCTGCGGCGAGTTGCTCCAGGCCAAAACCTGTTTTGGCTGATATGCAAACCGCATCGGTAAATAGCGTCTGAAGCATCTCGATGTCACTTATTTTCCTGGCTATGTCAACTTTATTTAAGACCTTCAACATCTGCTTTTCGCCGCAGCCGATTTCAGCCAAAACCTTTTCGACCGATTCAATTTGCCTGAGCACCTCCGGATTTGCTGAATCAATAATATGTAAAAGCAGGTCCGCATTTACCGCCTCTTCGAGTGTTGCCTTAAATGATGCGACCAATTGATGAGGCAAATTTTTAACAAAGCCGACCGTGTCGCTTATCAGAACTTCCACGCCTCTGGCAGGTATCCATTTCCTTGTGCGCGTATCGAGTGTTGCAAACAGCCGGTCCTCGACAAGGACGCCGGCGTCGGTAAGCGCATTTAAGAGTGTGCTCTTGCCGGCGTTGGTATATCCGACAATGCAGATTTTGAACATACCCCTTCGAGCGTCAATCTCACGAATCCTGCGTTTGTCAATATCAGCAAGCTCGCGCTTGAGGTCTATGATTCGTTTGGAAACCAGGCGCCGGTCGATTTCCAATTGCTGTTCGCCCGGCCCTCTGGTTCCTATGGCGCCGACAGCGCCTGCAGCGGTTGCTCCGCCGGCGCCGGCTACGCTGTCTAAGTGCACCCACATTCCGGTCAATCTCGGATAGGTATATTCAAGCTGTGCCAGCTCAACCTGAAGCTGGGCCTGTTTGGTCTTGGCCCTGGTAGCGAATATATCCAGAATCAGCTCGCTGCGGTCGATGACCTTGACTCCGGCAACCTCTTCAAGCCCGCGAATCTGGGCAGGTGAAAGGTCATTATCGAATATCACGACATCAGCCCCATAGCGTTCGACGCGGTCTCTAAGCTGCTCTGCTTTTCCTTTACCTATATACGTGGAGGGATTTATTTTGTGGAGCTTCTGCTGAAACCTATCAACAACGACCGCTCCAGCGCTTTCTGCCAGGGCGCTAAGCTCGGATAGGTCATCACCCTCTTTTGAACCCCGAAGGTGAGCCGCCACCAATATCACCTGCTCTTTTCTGACTGTCAGTATCTGACGCAATTTTTCCAATGAAATCGCACCTCTGCACTATTTAACTATATTACCAATCTTGCCTAATTATACACAAATACCCTCTCGTTGGCAAATTTAGTAAGATTTTTAGGGCCAACTCAGCTCTTTTTTGCGACAAGGGCTCGAGTTTTTGAACTAAAAATCCTGAAAACAGATTTTTTACTTGAAATTAGTATAACAGTTATATTATATTATTATACTAAGCATCTTCTGATAAGTTAAGAAAATGTAGTGTTGTTCGGCCACCATTTTCAATATCGGTTTTGGAGTATAAGAAGGGTTTGTTTTTCTATGCTAAGAGTTAAATCGCGGGCAGGCGAAACAGTGCAGCAAATGATACGGCGTTTTAAAAAGCTGTGTGAAAAAGAGGGCTTAATCAGGGATATGAAACGCAGGGCCTATTATGAAAAGCCCTCGGAGAAAAACCGGCGGCGTATGCGAAAAGCCCAGCGAGTCGCTTATGGACCATAACCATTCCGGGCTATTAAGCCGGGCAGGTACATTATGGAGAGTGAGCTTGCTCGGCTTTTATTTGCACAGATAACAACAAGCAGAACTATATTGGTCTGTCTCTCCGTTACAGATTTTAGCTTACCCCCTAATTTTTTATGCTTCACTGCGCCGTCAACCGTTAAACAACCTGCGCCTTGAGATTAAATAACTGGCAAAACTCAACAAGATGCTGTTTATAGTCGCCATAGAAAAATATCTGATGGAATCCGGGGAAGTTCAAAACCTTTTGGTCGCCGTCAAATTTTACTCTAACAGAAACCACGCATCCGCCGGACGGCGGCACGCTGACATTGTCCACAACCGTGCCGGATGAAATCAAAACCTCCGTTTTAGGATTTTGTCTCTCGCCGGGCACAAGAACATCGACGCAGGTTACTCGCTTGCCCTTACGCCAGATAGTGCGCGGCACCGCATCTCTATTACCGTGGTGATGTCGTATGTCAAATGGCTCTGGTGGCTGTCCAAAACCATTCAATCGAGTCGGGCAGGAACAATGCGCACCGATAATGGCATTGTTGGCGGTATCGGCCACGGGGTCCTGCTGGAAGCCCGGTCGGTCGAACAAATACTGCACGATAACGTGCGATGCCACCGCACCATAATCGGCCTCGCAGGCCGCAGGTATGCCGTCATCATTCATCCGCGACCAGGCAATACAGGGCAGCGACACCTTTATTTTTCCCAACGCTCCCAGGCAATCCATCGTAATCGCATCAGCACCTTCTCTTTCGAGAATCTTGCCGGCCACGTAATAGCTTTTGAGGCCGTTAATAACATCCTGCCTGGTGGCGCCGGTAATCCTGCGGGCCCGGCGAATATAGTCGTTTGCCATTGCCAGTATCTCTTCGCTGTCGGGTGTGCGGTTATACTCTTCAATAAACGTATTGGCCGGGATGTGCCGCAGCGTAATTCCCAAATCCGCCATCGTTAAGTCGAACCTCTCATCGCCCTTGATAACAACACAGCGCGCACGGCGCATCTTAGCTCCCGCCTTGAGCATTTTCAGCCCATAAACCGGCTGGCTAAAATCATCGGTAGAATAAATCACACAGCCCGGCCTATCCGCGAGATTTACGGTGTTGGTCGTGAAAGAGGTACCGACAGGCGAAAAAATGACGGTTGGAATTCCCGTATCGACCGCCTTGGCCGCCGTTGGCCAGGCGTGCTCCTGCCGGTCCAAAAGCAATAACATCAGGCCGTCAACATTGGCACTTTTTGCCTCTGCCAGCCAATTATCAGCTTCAGCGGCACCATAAATAGGTTCCGCTCGAAAGTCTAATTTGACACCAAGCTCCTCGGCTGCCCTTGTCAACTGCACAGTATATTTGCCCCTCGCCGCTTCGCCATCATAAACCGCTCCGGGCCAGCGTATCCCATAATCGCCCTTCCGCCGAACAAACGCCGCCTTAACTGTCGGCACACACACAGACGCCGGCCCGCAAGGACGTATCGGCGCCAAAACAATATTACGGCTGCCCAATGACGCACAGCCGGCCAAAACAGATGAGCCGGCAAGCAGTGTCGCTGAGCTGCGCAGAAAATCCCGCCGAGTGCATTTATGATACGTTCCACAATGCAAAGGACATCGTCCTGAAGCCATTGTAATCTCCTCTAAAACAATAGACCAAATCAGTTGACACAGTGTTTACGCTGTTAGGACAACTTAACCTATTTTTTAATCGCAATAACTTGCACGAGATATGGTATGAAGTGTGAAATGAAATTTCAAGAATTTCCCACTCGTGTTGTGCCGTAGGGCAAATGTTGAATGTCATGCTGAACCGAAAGGTGAAGCATCTGGGCTTATCAGAAAAAGATTCTTCAGCTCATTATTCTGAATCTGCTTTACGCTCCTGCTCAAATTTTGGCACAGGCCAGAAAACCGTATCGCCCTTGTCCATCCATTTCTTAACTTCTCCTTTACTGGTCCTGCCTGACTCGCCGGCGTCATCTTTGAAATTAGACCCAACACTGTAAAGAGTGAAATCATCGCCTGTTCTTTTGTAAACAAGCGTTTTGTCGCTAAATGGATCCTTCGGCAGCTCCTCCAAATATCCCCCCGCAACCAGCTCTTCAAGGTCTGCCGGATATTCATTTTTCTCCAATCGCCACCTCTTGAGAGCCAGAATTGTTATCGTTGCCTGATGCAACACCCTGCCCCGATACGCTATCTCAGATGCACGGTCTATAGCCGGCATCCAATTATGTATTAAAAAATACCTGTATCCCGATAAGTTTGAAATCATATCATTGAAGCCGTTAGGGTCGATGATACGCCTTTGGTAAGGGGTCATCTTGGCTCTGCTGCTCTGGCGGTTATAAATCTCGTTACCCTTAGCTATCGTCTCATCACGACCTGCATGAACCATAGCTGCCGCCGTATAAAAAGGCAAACGAAAAGTATGCAGCTCGCTATCAGAAGGGTCTGTAGTAGATTCAAAAACAGCTAACCTGCCCGGAATAATGTGGCCTCCGCCAGGACCACCATCGGTGAATAAATGCTGAACCGTATCCATAAAGAACAGACGTTCGCCTTCCATATTCATAAGCGGATAACCTTGTGGGTAAATCTGTAACAATTTCTCCTGGACCTGTTTTAGGTCAACAGATGATAAGTCTTTCGTCCCCGCGATATTCAATATCTCATTATAGGCCAAACCGCTTACAGCCAGTCCAACCAATTGCTCGACAAGCGTTCCCTTGCCCTGCCACTGGCTGCCGGCACGCACAATCGCAAGACAATCTTCTATGGCCTTATTCGGCTGGTTTGCATCTACTTGTATTAGCGCCTGCCAGCACCCAAGCCGCGCCAGTTCCCTTATCTCAGCCAAATGAGGCATAAGAACATTAAACAGCCACTTGTCCTCATCCTTAGCATTGGGGTCATACCGGTATTCTCTGTAGCAGTATGATTTGGAACCGGCCTTCACAAATTCCTGCCAGGCCGCTTCATTGAGTTTGACCCATTTTCTAATTTCCTCTTCATCCTCCTCGTTCATACCTTCCATGTTCACACGACCTGATGCACTGCCAACTATCTTGCGTAATTCGGTATCCGGCTCAACAAAAAGCGATATCGCTTTTTCGTAATGCGGCCAGGCGTTATCTTCATCTCGAACCTGCGGCCGACTCATCTGATTCCACATCGCCAGATAATCAACGCTTATGGTCGGCCTGCCGGTGA
The DNA here is from genome assembly GCA_964554425.1 of uncultured Pirellulales bacterium. Lineage (GTDB taxonomy): Bacteria > Planctomycetota > Phycisphaerae > Sedimentisphaerales > Anaerobacaceae > CAYWXK01. The sequence continues at coordinate 5,032 of CAZKOQ010000232.1, forward strand.
GAAACCATACCGTATAAAGGCAAAAAAGCACAATCAGGACACCTATTGTCTGAAAAACCCTTGCCGTTATAGTTCGCCAGAGAGGCCGGCATCGCTTCTTTGCCCGACGTAACAAAATGCCGAGCAATTTAGCATCGCCAAATTCACCGATAAGCTGTCGGGCTTTCTGCTTTCTTTCCTCGTCGCTCGCGCAACCCTTGAGCATATCTTCAAAATGCGCCGATAGTTCCTCCTGGACATCCCTGCGAGCGCTCTTGCGGTAGCGCATCTTTTTTATTACAAGCCGTATAAACTCAACAGCACTGACTGGTAGATTCTGTAAATCGCTGTTTTTTTTGTCACCTGCCATAATACAGGCCTCCACTTTGATTCTTACCACAAAGTCACCAAGACACTAAGGATTAAATCTCTTTACTTTTGTAACTTTTTCGTGTCTTCGTGGCAAATCTTCTACTTTTATGCCGGCACAAGCGCTCCGCTGAAAACGAAGTTCAGGCCGGCTGTCAATTCACGGAGCTGCGCCTTTTGTCTTGCAAGCTCATCCTTGCCT
>CAZKOQ010000233.1:0-1848 GCA_964554425.1 uncultured Pirellulales bacterium
CACAGTAATTTGCGAATGTCCCATAACGGTCAAGATGGTTCGGCATAAGGTTTGTTAAAAGCGAGACCTTTGGCGCTGCTTGAATCTGTGCCAACTGCTCGAGCTGAAAGCTCGATATTTCCAGCACGACCAAATCGCCAGGGCTGATTTTATCCACAATGGTCAGCAGTGGTTCGTTTCCGATATTGCCGCTCAGCCAGACGTTCTCGATGCTTGATGCTCGATGCTCGATGCTCGTATTTTTGAGCAGGTGGGCTGTTAGGGCGGAGGTTGTGCTTTTGCCGTTTGCGCCTGTTATGCCGATGATTATCGCAGGGCATAACTGGAAAAAAATATTTATTTGCGAAGTGACGAGTTTGTTATGACAACGGGCAATTTCGAGATACTTATTATCAGGAGGCACCGCAGGATTAGCGACAACAACATCGGCATTTTCAAAATCGCGCACGTCGTGCAAGCCAAGATGAAATTCTATGTCCTGAAATTGCTTTAGTTTATCTATTGAATCACATAGCTTTTGGGCCGAGGCCAAATCCGTTACTATAACTTTTGCGCCGGCCTTATAGGCAAATTCAGCGGCATCAACTCCACCGCCAAACCTGCCCAGGCCCATAACCAGCACTTTTTTACCGCACAAAAATCTTTTTCCATCTTCGGCCATCGAAAATTCTGTGTGTCCTCTTCTGCTCCATCACACATCAAATGATGGGTGTCATTCCTTCATTTTGTTCCGAACAGCGTCTGAGGCGAAGCTGAAGGATCTCTCTTTGATAATGCCAGATGCTTCACTCCGTTCAGCATGACAATCCTTCAAATTATACGTGATGAAGCACTAATCAAGTTGCATAGAGCACCTTCCGGCTCTTATTTACGGCTTCAAGAAAATAAGGATTTTTCACAGCACGAAACATTACCAGGTCAAGATGGCTTTTGTTATAATTTCGTTTGCATAGCGGTTGCGAGGTCTATTTTTGCGTCAACGACTGCCTGCTCGATGCACCTGCGCCAGTTGTCGCCGAACTGCTCTTTGTATTTTGGCAGCTCATAGGCGTAAATAATCGAGCGTGAGGCGTTAATGAGCGCACCGGTGCCGTCTGGTTTACAAAACCGCACACAATCGGCGGCGGAGGCGCCTTGCGAGCCATAGCCGGGCACAAGAAACCATACCTTATCATATTTTTTACGAAGAGCTGTCGTTTCGTCCGGCGAGGTGCCACCTACCACCATACCTACATTGCTGTAGCCGCTCTTGCCGATTCGCTCGGGTTGGCCGGCAATCTGGGCGACTATATCAGCTAATTTTTCGAACATTTTCAGGCCGCCGGCATCGGCAAAATCCTGCACAGCCGCAGCGGATGGATTGCTTGCGCGCACCCACACAAAAATACCCTTGCCCTGCCTGTCCGCCACCTTCGCAAACGGCTCAATACCGTCAGCACCAGCGAAGCCGTTAATGGTTATGGCATCGGGTGCAATTGTATCTTCCAAGCCGACCAGCTCCGGATTTTCTAAGTGAGCTGCGGCGTAAAGCTCGGCGGTGTGGCCTATATCGCCGCGCTTGACGTCTCCAATTACCTCCAGGCCCAGCCCATCGGCCTCGGAAACCAGCGCATAGTAGGTCTCCAAGCCCTCCCAGAGATACTTCTCGAAAAATGCGATATTTATCTTCACAGCCGGCACCATCGGCGCAATTATTCGCATAACCTGCGTAGAGAAATCGAAGATTGCATCCACTGCGGCAGCGACATCAAATTCATCATTCATTTCACGATGGCTTCTTATCGCCGCCGGCAGTCGGTTATATACAGGGTCCAACCCAACAATCAAAGAAGTCCTCTTGGCTTTTAC
>CAZKOQ010000233.1:1948-5580 GCA_964554425.1 uncultured Pirellulales bacterium
GTAGTTCGTTGTTCGCTGCTCATAGTTTTCAGTATCGACCAACAACTATCAATCCGTCCAATCATCTAAAAAATACTTTCTGTCGAACTTTGTAACCACTATAATCATAGTGATGGATTCAGGCAAGACAGAAATCCAGGTTGCAGATTCGCAGGGTCGAAAAAAGAGAAGACGCAAAAAGCTGCTATGCTGGCTGGCGGTCGATTTGAGCGTTGCGGCCATCATTTTAGGACTGCTATTGTATAAGCCCGGCCGGTATAATCCGGATAACTTCACAGACAGTAATTATGACCCGAAACAAGTCAGCCCCTACTTGACGCACGAGCTGATGCCGCAGCTTTACAACGGTGCGCAGCTCGGGGAGCCATTTGAGGTTACCATTACCCAAAAGGGCATAAACGAATTGGTTGTTCGCTCTGGCTGGCCCTTAGAGTCGGAGGGCGTTATGTTCTACGCCCCTGCTGTGCTCTTTGAATCCGACAGCATCATATTTATGGGCACAGCCGACATAAAGGGGGTTAAATTTGTCATCACTATCGAACTTAAACCAAAAGTCAACCAGGAGGACCTGCTAAATCTGGAGGTAAGCAAGGTAAAGGTCGGCGCTATGAACATTACGCCGTTGGCGAAAATAATAGCCAAAAAGATGTATGCGGAACGGCTCAACGAGGAATCTATCGATACAGAGGACCTGCGGACAAAGATTGCAGCGTCACTACTTAATGAAGAACCGTTCGAGCCGGTCTTCAAAGTCGAGGATAAAAAGGTCCGCCTCAAAAAGATAACGGTAGCAGAAGAAAAGTTAATACTGCACCTGATTCCGGCTGCCGAGCGGCGACGCAAGACCCAAGAAGCAAGGGGGGCATCTTAAGAGCAGGTATAGAAGACGTATGAAGCATCGGCTTAAAACACAGTTAAGGGTCAAGAAGCTTGATGAGCTTCTGAAGGGCAAGAGCAACCTGCTTATAGTAATGCAGGATAATCCCGACCCGGATTCGATTGCAGCGGCAGTAGCTCTACGCAAGCTGGCAAACACCCTCGGCGAGGTGCAATGCTCGATAACGCACGGCGGCACAGTGGGACGCGCGGAAAATAGGGCATTGGTTCGGTATCTGGGTCTGAATCTGCGGCCAGCCGGTGAGATTGAGTTCGAGAAATTCGACTTGGTCGCAATGGTCGATACACAGCCGGGCGCAGGCAACAACTGCCTGCCAGCGAATATTGTTCCTGCTATTGTCATTGACCACCATGCGCTACGACATGCTACAAGAAGCGCACAGCTTATCGATATCCGCCGGGGATATGGCGCCACAGCGACGATATTGTTTGAATATCTTGTCGAGGCGGAAATAACACCTGAAATACCGCTGGCTACGGCTCTGCTATATGGAATACGTTCGGATACACAGGAACTTGGAAGGGAATCATCGCGGGCAGATATAAAAGCGATGGGTCTTTTGTTTCCGACAGCAAATAAGAGGATGCTCGGTGAGATTCAGCGAGGCAGTGTGCAGAGGGGGTATTTTCAAATGCTGGCAGAAGCGCTTACAAATGCGAGGGTCTATGGGAATTGTATTATCACGGAATTGGGGGAGACGGAAAATCCGGATATGATAGGTGAGGTTGCAGACCTTCTGGAACGCGATGAAGATGCGATGTGGGCGATGTGCAGCGGCATCTTTGAAAATAAACTACTAATTTCCATCCGGACATCGGGAGAAAACAACAGGGCAGACGAGGTAGTTCGGCGGATTGTCGCCAGAAGAGGAACGGGAGGAGGCCATCAGACATACGCCGGCGGGCAGATTCCCTTGCGGACGGGGACATCGGCTGAACGAGCAAGGATAGAGAAATTAGTTGAGCAGAAATTCTTGAAAGCGGTTGGCGCCGATGCCGAGTCCGCCAGGAGCGGAGCAAGACTGATTCAGTAGAAAAGGGAGCAAATATGCTTGAGAAGATTTTCTTATCTTTTATTCCAATATTTGTTGCTGTTGACGCGGTAGGGGTGCTGCCTATTTTTGTTTCGCTGACGGCGGGTATGACGGAAAAAGAAAAGACAAAAATTATCGCTCAATCTGTGATTACCGCTTTGTGTCTGGCGGTCGGCTTTATATTTCTGGGCAAATGGGTGTTTAAGGTTCTGGGTGTGGAGATGGGGGACTTTATGATTGCGGGCGGGGCGGTACTTTTCTGTCTTGCGATAACGGATATTATAAATCCGGTCAAGGAGCGGCGGATACCAGGTCAGGAGCTTGGGGCGGTTCCGTTGGGGACGCCGTTGATTGTCGGGCCGGCGGTTCTGACGACCTCGATGGTTATAATACCACAATATGGATTACACGAGACTTTGATATCAGTGCTGGTAAATATCGTATTAGCCGGTGTGATTTTCAGCTCATCTTCCGTCCTGCTAAAGGTGCTCGGCGAGGCAGGCACGAAGGCACTTTCCAAGATAATGAGTCTTTTGTTGGCTGCGATTGCGGTAATGCTGACCAGGAAAGGGCTGATGGAGTTTATTGGGCGTAGATGACGAGGTTTTGCAGAAATTCGGCTCTCATCCAATAAAGTTTGTAACTTTTTTAGGGATTTCCTTGCAAATCCTTTGAGTTTAACGCTTTTGGCCTCCGGCATAGTGTGATACAATACTGTTGCTCTCACGGGGGATAAGGCAACGCAGGAGTGCGACCTGAGCACCGTGAGAACGCCATACGGCATGGGTTGGTATCCTCTTTGGTGTCAACCCTTTACAATCATGCTGTCGGCTATAATGCGAAAAACTCCAGCCTCGAAAGAGGCTGTTCTCAGCAACAAGCAACCAACTTTTTCGGAGTTGAACCAGAAATTCTTGTGATAGGTGAGTATATGAGCAACAGAGTCAGGCGAGAGCTATTTTGCAGGCATCCTGGTAATCCTATTCTGTCGGTGAAGGATTGGCCATATCCTGCCAATTCAGTTTTTAATGCTGCTGCGGCGATAGTGGATGGGAAGACACTGCTATTGGTTCGAGTAGAGGATTTTAGAGGGCTTTCGCATTTGACGGCTGCCCGAAGCGATGACGGAGTGAGCGGGTGGGAGATTGACGCAGAGCCAACGCTGGTGCCGGAGCCGGAAAGACATCCGGAGGAGATTTGGGGCATCGAGGACCCGCGGGTGACGCGGTTAGAAGAGTTGCAGGAGTGGGTGATAGCGTATACGGCGTTTTCGAGGGGCGGGCCTTTAGTGTCGCTGGCGACGACGACGGATTTCAGGAATTTTGTGCGTTTGGGGCCTGTTATGACGCCGGAAGATAAGGATGCGGCGGTTTTTCCGGTTCGGTTTAAGGGGCGGTGGGCGATGTTTCATCGTCCGGGGGCAAAATCGCTTGGTATATCGGCAGATATCTGGATATCTTTTTCACCAGACCTGAAGCACTGGGGCGACCATCAGGAGGTGATTCATGCGCGGGAAGGCGGCTGGTGGGATGCGAATAAAATCGGGCTTTCGGCGCCGCCGATGGAGACGTCGGAGGGGTGGCTGATTTTATACCATGGGGTGCGGACGACGGCCTCGGGTTCAATTTATAGATTGGGGCTTGTGTTACTTGACCTTGATGAGCCGACGCGGGTGATTCGGCGGTCCGAAGAGTGGGTTTT
>CAZKOQ010000234.1:0-5560 GCA_964554425.1 uncultured Pirellulales bacterium
TACGTTTCAAACATCACCCCCCAAGTGTCCAGAAAGTAAAGGTCGGCGATGCCCGTGACTTATCATTTCTAAAAGATAATTCTTTTGATTTAGTTCTGACTCATCCGCCGTATATGAATATTATCCGATACTCGGACGGCAAAATCGAAGGCGACCTTTCTAACATCGCAAGCTTACCAAAGTTTTGTGATGAAATCGAAAAAATTGCCAAAGGATTATTCCGTGTTCTCAAGCCGGACAAATTTTGTGCAATCCTGATTGGCGATACTCGTAAAGGAAAACATTATGTTCCGCTTGCTTTCAATGTGATGCAGCGATTTCTAAAAGTTGGTTTCGTATTAAAAGAGGACATTATCAAAGTTCAGCACAATTGCGCCTTTACCGAACACTGGCGAGCCAAAGCCAAGCATGATAAATTCTACCTGATAATGCACGAGCATTTATTCATATTCCGCAAGCCCAAACCACTTGAGAATCTTTCGCGTATAAGGTATAGTACGGCTTTTTGAAGGAAGCTGATACTATGCAGGAATTCGACTGGAAAGAAAAATACAAGGATAAAATTGGCACCGCTGCTGGTGCGATGAATCTGATTAAGTCCGGCGACAGCGTATTCATTGGAACCGGCTGCGCCCAGCCCCAGCACCTTGTCAACGCCCTGGTTGAGCAGTCCAGCCATATTTACGACGTTCATATCATTCACCTGCTGACGATAGGGACGGCACCTTATGCTGATGAGAAGTACCGCGAAAAGTTCAAGATGAATACATTTTTTGTCGCCGACAACGTCCGCCACGCACTGGCAAAAGGGATTGCGGACTATACGCCCATATTTTTGTCCGAGATACCGGACGAGTTTGAAAACGGAAGGATCCCCATAGATGTGGCCTTAATCAGCGTAACTGAGCCCGATGTGAATGGGCTGTGCAGCTTTGGCGTTTCTGTGGACATTGTCAAATCTGCTGCGGCAAATGCCAAATATGTCATAGCGCAGGTCAACAGTTGTATGCCGAGGACATTCGGAGACAGCTTCATTCACGTCAATGCCATCGATATGCTGGTGCCTTATAATGAAGAGATGATTACAATTTCTGTGCCTGAGCCGGATGAGACGCTTCGGCGTATCGGGCAGAATATCGCCCGGCTTGTGGAAGACGGCAGCACTATTGAGTGCGGCATAGGGCGCATTCCCCACGCCCTGGCCGAATCGCTCAAAGATAAGAAAGACCTCGGCATCCATACCGAAATGGTCAGCGACTGGATTATCGACCTTATAGAGTGCGGGGCCATCACCTGTGCAAAGAAAACAATCAACCGCGGCAAGGTTGTCGCCAGCTTCTGTATGGGTTCGCAACGGCTATATGATTATATTAACAACAACCCGTTCTTTGAGTTTTATCCCACTGAGTATGTCAACGATGTCAACATCATCAGCCAGCATGAGAAAATGGTCGGAATCAATGTCGGACTTGAAATTGACCTGACGGGCCAGGTTTGTTCGGACTCATTGGGTTATAAGTTCTATAGCGGAATCGGGGGGCAGGTTGATTTTATTCGCGGTTGTGCCCGAAGCAGGGGGGGCAAACCGATAATCGCTATGCCCTCGACCGCAAAGGGCGGCCAGGTCAGCAGGATTGTGCCGCACCTCACCGAGGGGGCGGGCGTTGTTACCACGCGAGGCGATGTTCACTATGTTGTTACCGAATATGGAGTTGCATATCTGCACGGCAAAAGCATCAGAGAGCGGGCACTTGAACTAATCAATATCGCCCATCCGAAATTTAGAAAGGAGCTTCTCCAGGCCGCGAAAAGCCAGAACTATATCTATCAGGACCAGATAGAATTGCCGTGGGAGCAGGTTAAATACCCGGAAGAGTTAGAGCACTATGACACGCTCAAGGACAGCACGGAGATATTCTTTAGGCCCATAAAGCCCACCGATGAGCCGGCCCTTTCTGAGATGCTGTATTCGCTTAGCGAGGAATCCGTGCGGACACGTTATATGACTCGCACCGTGGCCTTTCCACACCGTGACATCCAGCATTTGACCAATATCGATTACAAAAATAGCCTGGCGATTGTAGGCGTTGTGCCGGGGGTCTCTGAAGAAGAAATCGTCGCCATCGCGCAGTATTTTCTCGACCCAAAGACCCAGGCGGCAGAGGTGGCTTTCTTAGTGCAGGATGAGTGGCAGCAGAAAGGTATGGGGACTTTTCTTCTGGACTATATTACCAAAATCGCCAGGCAGCGCGGCGTAAAACGCTTCTATGCGAAGGTCCTGCCGAGCAATAAGCCGATGCTGGCAGTCTTTCACAACTCCGGGTACAAGGTGAGCACCGAGTTCGACGGTGATGTCTATAGCATTACATACGACTTAACGAAACAGGAAAAATAGGAGCGACGCTTGGCAATTACAAAGGCCGTTTTCATTTATTCCGAAGAGCTGGAAAAGTTCCATTACCCGCCGGAGCACCCGTTTAACACAATTCGGCCTAAAAAGACAAGAGAGGTCCTAAATTCTATGGGGCTTCTTTCAGGTGACGGTAGAAGTGAAGTTGCGCCTGTGCCGGCCGAGAGAGTGGTTTTGAAAAAATTCCATACGGCCCGGTATCTGCACGCCTTGAAGACCGCATCTGCAGGCCGTTGGGATGCTGAGGCGCTTGGTATGGGACTTGGGACATCGGATTGCCCTGTATTTGAAGGATTGTATGATTATGCGGTTCTGGCTACCGGAGGGACGCTGGTCGCCGCGGAGCTTATTCTTTCAGGCGAGGCCGATGTGGCATTCAATCCATCAGGCGGCTTTCACCATGCACACCCAGAGCATGCCTCCGGCTTTTGCTACATAAACGATGTTGCCCTTGCCTGCATTATCCTTGCCGAGCAAAAGAAGAGAGTTCTCTATGTCGATGTCGATGTCCATTTTGCCGACGGCGTCGCTTATGCTTTTTACGACCGCAGTGACGTGATGACCATATCGTTTCACGAAGACCCCAGAATATTATTTCCCGGAACAGGATTCGAAAATGAAATCGGTGAAGGCCCAGGCAAAGGTTACTGCGTGAATGTTCCTCTTCCGGTAGGCACTTATGACCAGGCGTATATGACGGCATTTGAAGAGATAGCTATGCCGCTGATGACCGCTTACAAGCCGGATGTGATTGTCTTTGAGCTGGGCGCCGATGCTTTGGCCAACGACCCGCTTGCGCATTTATATCTGACTAATAACGTCTATGTGGATATAATCAACCACCTGCTTACGCTCAATAAGCCCATCTTGATGACCGGTGGCGGCGGCTACAATGTCCCCAATACCGTTCGTGCCTGGGCGCTTGGTTGGGCAGTCCTCTGTGGTGCCGAAAGCGATTACGCTGACGGACCCGCCCTCGGCGGCGTTATGCTCGAAAGCACAGATTGGCAGGGAGGGCTACGCGATAGGGCGCTTGCTGTAAGCAGTCAGCAGCGGGATTCAGTAATGCCTGCCATAGAAACGGCTATAAAAGCTATTAAGTCAACCGTTTTTCCGATGCACGGGCTATGAAACCAATCCTAAAAAGTAAGTTTGCTGCGGGATGACCCGCCAATAAATTGGCGGGCTAACTATGGAGAGCTATCCGGTTTGGTAATAAATGCCAGATAAACGGACAAAGCGTATTTATTTTTGCGGGGCTTTCATTGCCAGTGAAATGACAGCCGCTGCTACCAGACAGGCGGCGCCTGAAACTATGAATGCAGGTCGATAGTTGCCTACGTCGAACAGCCGTTCTACAACCTTGCCATCCAGCTCAGTGACTTTATAAGGTATCTTCTCAACAACCTTCATCAGTGACGCTGCAAGGAAAGGCCCGACCAGCCCGCCGGCGCCATAAGCAGAGAACATCCAGCCATAGTTCACTCCTATGTGTTTGGTGCCGTAAAAGTCTGCTATTACCGCAGGATATAGTGCAAGATAACCTCCGAAACACAAGCCCACCACACAAATCCCAACCAGATATAGCGGATAGGCGTGCAGCCAATCCAGCCCCAGCATTGCTGCCGCACAAAGCGTGAACATTATAACCAGAGTTGCTTTGCGGCCGATATTGTCTGAGACCTTGCCCCATAGTATTCGTCCGAGCGAATTAAATATTGCCAATATTGCTATCGCCATTGCACCTGCGGTCGTAACCTGATGGAATTGGGTTTCTGGAATCGGCGGCGTCAACTGCCCGAATGCAAACGACTGCCAGATGGGGGATACCTTCATAATCACCTGCAGCCCTGCTGTGCAGCCCGCAAAGTAGGTTGCCCATAAAACCCAGAAAGTTGGTGTCCGCAGCATCTCACCCGGTGTGTAATCCACCTTTGAAGCCGTAGCGGTTTTAGCCGGCGGTGTCCAGCCCGCAGGTGTGTATCCAGCCGGCGGATTACGAAGTAATTGCGCTCCTGCCACCACCGCGACCAAAAATATCAGACCCAGCGCGAGGAATGTATTGAATACTTCCAGCTCCGGCAGCGGGAACAGCTTGACGCCGAGCAGCTCGTAATGAACACCCGAAATGAGGCCTTTGGCTAACGGTGCAAAGAAGAATGCACCGGCGCCGAAACCTGCAACCGCTAATCCGGTAATTAGACCTTTTTTGTCGGGAAACCACTTAACGCACGTTGCTATCGGGCATACATAAGCAGCGCCTATTCCGATGCCGCCCATTACCGAAAAAGTCAAAATCAGCCATATAAGCGCAGTATCGGATGAGAAACTTCCGGCAAACCTCGCCAGGACCAGGCCGGCGCCGAGGATAATACCGCCTATAGTTGCCACCCTCCGCGGCCCAAGCCGGTCTTGAAACCGACCGCCAAAGATGACCGCCAGCGCAAATGCAGCCAGAACTATCTGGGCAGGCAGCGTAACCTGCTTTTCGGTCCATAACGGGAAGGCACGCTTTAGCGGCGTCTGAAAGACGCTCCAGATATAGACAGCTCCCAAACTGACCTGAATTACCAAGGCGCCGATGACCACTATCCAGCGGTTAAAAACTTTCTGCTCGGCCATATCCGATTCCTTTATTTGCCTCGGCCTTTCACCAGGGCATCAACCACGGTGGGGTCGGCAAGTGTTGTGATGTCTCCGAGGTTTGATATGTCACCCTCGGCAATCTTACGCAGAATTCGCCGCATAATCTTGCCCGAGCGGGTCTTCGGAAGCGCGGGAGCAAACTGAATAACTTCAGGCATTGCGATAGGCCCGATTTCTTTTCGCACGTGCGTGATAAGCTCTTTCTTTAGCTCCTCACTTTCAAGGACGCCTTCTTTGAGCGTAACAAAGGCGTAAAGTCCCTGGCCTTTAATTTCGTGAGGCATCGGCGTAACCGCCGCCTCGGCAACCTTCGGATGGCTGACAAGAGCACTTTCGACCTCGGCGGTCCCGATGCGGTGGCCGGAAACATTGACCACATCGTCGATTCTACCCATTAGCCAGTAGTCGCCGTCCTCATCGACTCGGCAGCCGTCACCGGTGAAGTAAACGTTATCAAATATCGTAAAGTATGTATCTATAAACCTTTCGTGGTCTCCCCACATT
>CAZKOQ010000235.1:0-5532 GCA_964554425.1 uncultured Pirellulales bacterium
TCGAGCAACAAAAATCAGCTTCAAGAGCTTTTGGCTGCGGCGCAGGGAGCGTGCAAAACGGTTGCTTGCAGGGATAAGTCCGAACAGTGTAGCTTTTCTCATTCCCGGACACAACTTGTGGGGTTCGTCCGCACAAAGCTACGTAGGAAGGCAGGTCTTTTGTTCAAAATTGCACCGTCGCAGTAAGACCATAGCAAACTCATCGCAACATATACTCATTTCACGATGCCTCATTTCAAAAAGAATTGAATCGATATTGCGATAACAGTCGGGACATATTAAGATTAAATGCGTAAAAAGAGTATTTATTGGAGGTGACGATTATGAGAAGAAACACTTGGCTGATAACAGCGGTGCAGGTTCTTATTGTGCTGATGCTGGTGGGCTGCCAGAGCCCGCAAGGCGACAGGTCGGAACAAGCCATCATTATCATTTCACCAGAGGCAAGTGCGCTTGAGCGTTTGGCTGCAAAGGAGGTCCGACGTTACCTTTATCTGAGGACAGGCCGGTTGATGCCGGTGATTTTGTGCAACAGTAGTCCGCCTTCCAAAAGCACCCTTATTGTCATCGGGCAAAAGAGCCGACCAGCAATCAAAACATTGATAGACGGAAATAATGAATTTACAGCGAGTATCGCTTCGCTTGAAGCCCAGCAATATATGCTCAAAACAATAGACTATCGAAAAAGACAGGTGGCGCTAATTATAGGCGGAGATTCTGTCGGGACACTCTACGGAGCTTATAGATTTGCCGAGCATCTGGGCGTTAGGTTTTATTTGCACGGTGACACGATACCTGATGGGCAAATCGCTCTGACAATGCCCAATTTGGATGAGACAGGCGCTCCTCTATTTGAAGTGCGTGGGATTCAGCCATTTCACGATTTCCCTGAAGGGCCTGACTGGTGGAACACCGACGACTATAAAGCTATCATTGCACAATTGCCCAAGATGCGGATGAACTTCATCGGGCTACACACTTATCCCCAGGGCGGGGCCGGGCCCGAACCGACGGTCTGGATTGGCCTGCCGGAGGATATTAAACCGGATGGCACGGTCAAGTTTAGCTCCTCTTCCAGTTATCAGAATACTTTGCGCGGTAACTGGGGTTATTCGGCCAAGAATACGAGCGATTTTGCCTTCGGCGCCGCACAGCTTCTTGAGCGTGATGACTATGGCCCTGAGGTTATGTTTGGGGCGATGCCCTGGCCGGATACACCCGAAGAAAGAAACGAGGTGTTCAATCGCACCGGCGTTATGTTAAAAGAGGCGTTTGAATATGCACATACCCTCGGCATCAAGACCTGCGTTGGGACAGAGACGCCGCTTACAATACCCGATGTCGTAAAAGAGCGAATTAAAGCTGCCGGGAAAAATCCGTCTGAAGGGGCTGTCGTACAGGAGGTCTATGAGGGTATTTTCCAGCGGATTGCAAAGGCGTATCCGCTCGATTACTACTGGTTCTGGACGCCCGAAGACTGGACGTGGGGCGACCCGAAAGATAAGCAGGTGGAAGCTACGCTGGCTGATTTACGCGCTGCAATTGCAGCAGCAAAAAAGGTAAATGCACCGCTTCTACTTGCAACGTGCGGCTGGGTTTTGGGGCCGCCAAAAGACAGGGCGCTGTTTGATAACGTGCTGCCCAAGGAGATGCCGATAAGCTGTATCAACCGCAACGTTGGCTTTTCGCCGGTTGAACGCGGTTTTGCACAGGCAAAGGGAAGACCCAAATGGGCTATTCCCTGGTTGGAAGACGACCCCGCCTTGATAATCCCTCAACTGTGGGCTGGCCGGATGCGCCGCGATGCAGCAGATGCACTGGCCTACGGCTGCAACGGCTTGATGGGCATCCACTGGCGGACACGAATTCTCGGTCCAAATATCTCCGCATTGGCCCATGCGGCCTGGGACCAAAAAGATTGGAATCCCGAGTTCGGCAAAAAGGTCGAACTACCCGACCCGAAGCCTTCCGAGGGACTCGAAGGAGGCAATGTAGCTACTTTTCCCAACAATCCTATGGCCGACACAGAAGAGGATGAGATTTACCAGACGGTCGTATGGGACGTGAAATCTTATCGGCTGAAGGTGCCGGACGGAACATACAGTGTGACGTTGAAATTCTGTGAGCCGCACTATGATGCAGCAGGCAAGCGGGTTTTCGGAGTCAAGCTGCAGGATAAACAGGTTATCGACAAACTCGACATCTTCGAGCAGGTTGGCAAAAACAAGGCATTAGACTTTACGTTCAAAGATGTGCAGGTAGCCGGTGGACTGCTGGAAATCAGCTTCGTGAAGGTGGTAGAGTTTCCGTGTATCGCCGCCATTGTCGTGGAAGGCGGAGGCATTACACGCAAGATTAACTGCGGCGGCTCTGCGCTCAAAGATTATGAGGCGGATTTGAGGGATGTAACTGCCGACGATAGACCTCGCGATTTGCCTGCCGACGATTTCTATGCCGACTGGGCGTTGAATGAGTTTGGTCCCGAGGCAGCCGACCAAATCGCCAAACTGTTCGTCAATCTGGATGGAACGGCATCTACGGTCAACGGCGGTCAACGGGGGACTCGCTTACCTCGCCCTTCAACGTGGGTCAACGGCCCCGGCGGCATTAACCCGGACGAAAGGCCCTGGGAACAGGTCAGCAAAGAATATGCTTTTATTGAAAAACTGGCTAAGCTGCGTCCACAAATCAAAGGAGCCGGCAATCTTGAAAGATTCGATTACTGGCTGAACAATTTGCGGTATCTGCGAGCAATTGCGCAGGTCAATTGCTCCCGGGCGAGATTCAATGCAGCAATGCAGAAGGTCAAAGAAGAAAAAGACGCTGAGGCAAGCAGGCGGCTTGCGAGGGAAATAGCGCTGCCAATCAGACGCCAGTTGATTGTTCAAGTGGCTGAGGTGCACCGCTATCTACTGGAGATGGTCTCGACAAATGGCGAAATGGGGACCGTAGCGAACTGGCAGCAGCATTTGATGCCGACCCTTCTAACCGAGCAGGGTCAGGAACTCGTCAAAATCCTCGGCGAAGACCTGCCCCCAGACGCAACACCTTCCAGGAGATACGATGGTCCGACGCGAATAATCGTTCCTACGGTCCGCACAATTCTGATGCGAGGCGAAGACCTGAAATTGAAGGTAATATGTCCAGGTCAAAACCCGCCTAAAGAAATAGGATTATACTGGCGGCCTATGGGCAAGGGTGAATTTAAGAGGATTCCAATCGCGCACGTTGCGCGTTCTGTTTATTCAGTTAAGATTCCTGCCAGCCAGATTAAAGGAACAGACTTAGAATATTACCTCAAGATTACCGCCGCAGATAATCAGAGTATTACCTTCCCCGCTTCTGCACCGGCAATCAACCAGACGGTAGTAGTAATGAACTGCGTAAGCTCACAATAACAAAAGGACAATTCGGCGGCAATCAGTGTTGCGAGCTACTATCGGTGCGCCTCAAGCCAGTGTTTTTCTATCTGCTCGAGCGTTTTGCCTTTGGTCTCCGGTATAAGCAAC
Source organism: uncultured Pirellulales bacterium (assembly GCA_964554425.1). Lineage (GTDB taxonomy): Bacteria > Planctomycetota > Phycisphaerae > Sedimentisphaerales > Anaerobacaceae > CAYWXK01. The sequence goes on from CAZKOQ010000235.1 coordinate 3,510, forward strand.
CAGACAAAAAACACCTCAACTGCACACAGGATGCCATAGACCCAGAATGGAAAGGCGTGATGGAATTTGCCGACCAGGTATGGGTCCTTGTCCATCACAGTAAAGGTCTGCGTAACGACGTAGTTTGCCAGCCAGAGGCAAAAAGCGGCGACGGCCATTGCTCTCCCGCGGATTCGAGTGGGAAAGATTTCTGAGAGGATGACCCAGGTGACAGGCCCTACAGCCAGAGCAAAACACGCGATGTAGCTAAGGACAAACATTAGAAGCCACACTTCGGTTTTTTGATAGAACGCCGCAAGCCCCATAGCAAAAAGCGAGATTCCCATTCCTCCTGAGCCGATAATCATAAGTGGTTTTCGCCCGATTTTGTCAACCGTCCAGATAGCGATAATCGTAAAGCCAAGATTGACTGCACCTACCAGAACGGTCTCTAACAAGGCAGCACTTGTGGCGGCGCCCATCGACTTAAAAATCTCAGGGGCAAAGTAAAGAAAGACATTGATGCCGGTAACCTGCTGGAGGACAGCCAGCACGACACCGATTATGAGCACAATCTTCATCCCCGGCTGAAATAACTGCGCCAACGAACCGCTCTCCTGGCTGACCGCATCCTGGATTGAAGCCAGCTCTTGCTGCGCATAGGTCTTGCCGCCGACGCAGGCAAGAATTACAGAAGCGCGGTCAATCAGCCGCTGCTTGATAAGCCAGCGAGGACTTTCGGGCACAAAAAACAAAAAGACCAGAAATATAAATGCCGGCAGCACTTCGGAGCCGAACATCCATCGCCAGCCGAATTTTGTATTCCAGACCTCGGTATTCCAGCTCGCTATAAAGTAGTTGACAAAATATACAACCAGCATGCCTGCTATTATTGCAAACTGATTAATCGAAACCATTCTGCCTCTTATGCGGGCCGGTGAAATCTCCGCGATATACATCGGGCTGGTAATCGAGGCGGCTCCAACACCGATGCCGCCGACAATTCTATAAATGATAAACTCAGCCAAATTTCTTGGAATGGCGGTTCCGATGGCTGATACCAGAAAAAGAACGGCGGAGATAATTAAAACCTTTTTGCGTCCGAGCCGGTCGCTAAGAATCCCTGCCACCGCAACGCCCAGTGCGCAGCCCAGTAGTGTGCAGGCAGCGGCCCAGCCGGTCCACCACTGCGGGTCAAGGTTGTAGAACTTTTGCAAAAAACCAATGGCCCCGGAAATCACAGCCGTATCATAGCCAAACAAAAGACCTCCAAGTGCGGCCACAATACAGACCAGGAAGACATAAACGGGACTGCCGGAATCTGCGGAGGTTTTTAATTCACCGCTTCTATTCATTTCAAAATTCCTTTATCTACATAACCTGTCTATAAAGCTGAATTTTCTATCTAGGGCCTCAAACATTGCCAGGACATTTTCGACCGGCGTATTGCACTGGATATTGTGGACGGGAGTAAAGACAAAACCATTGGTCTTTCCAAATATCTGCAATCTCTCCTTGACCTGGCTTCGGACTTGCTGCGGCGTGCCGAAAGGCAGAGTTTGCTGTGTATCCACCCCCCCGCCCCAGAAGGCAATCCTGCCGCCGTATTTGTCAACCAGCCGCTGCGGATCCATACCCTTAGCTGATGTCTGAACGGGATTTAGAATATCGAAGCCGGCCTCAATAAAGCCCCCGATAAGAGGTTCGCAGCCGCCGCAGCAATGTTTCATCGTTTTCCATTTAGTATGGGCGTGAATCCAGTCATTGAGTTTCCTGCTGAACGGCATATACAGGTCCCTGTAGCCATCCAGACCACAGAACAACGTGTTTTGAGCCGCCAGGTCGGCACCATCCAAAAACACCACATTCAACTTGTCACCGACCGCCTGGTAAATTAAACTGATATTCTCTACCGCAATTTCTGCCTGGACGGCGAAGACCTCCTTGATATACTTTCTGCGAGAAATGGTACTGATATACCATTCTTCGATGTCACGGATACCTTTGGGGTCTTTGAGCCATATCGCAGGCACAAAAGCAATGT
>CAZKOQ010000236.1:0-5516 GCA_964554425.1 uncultured Pirellulales bacterium
CGGCTAATAAATTTGACAGTTGCGACTCATTGCCGACTGTGGTAAGAGCGATTACATCATCGCCGGCCTTAAGGACAGTATTGCCTTTGGGGATAACTACGTCATCCTGTCTTACTACGGAAAGTAATACGGAATTTTCTGGCCATTGAATGTCCTTCACCTGCTTATTTATCACAGGCGAATCCTTTGGTAAATCCACGCGCACAATCGCCAGTTTCCCCCGTTTAAAACTCAAAAGAGAAACAAAATCCGAAAAGGAAACCTCTTCCTCAATAATCTTGGCAATAATTTCGGTAGAATTCATAGGGACATCCACCCCCAGCTCGGAGAAGGTATGTTCATTATATGGATTATTCACCCGACCCACTGTGCGTGCTACACGAAAGAGTTCCTTAGCCAATTGACAAATAATGATGTTGTCCTCGTCGTCTCCTGTAACTGCGGCTACCACATCTGCTCTGGCTGCGCCGGCATCTTCTAAAATCCGGGGGTCACAACCGTCTCCTCTAATTACCATGACATCCAATTCCTTGGCTATCTCATCGCAGGTAGTTTTATCTTTCTCAACAACACTGACGCCATGTTTGCCCTGACAGAGACGTTTGGCTAAAAAATAACCCACTTTACCCGCTCCCACAATTACAATATACATATCCCACCTCAATCTTATAAACCCAATTTATCCTTTATCTCCTTTAAGCTCGCCACCTTCACCACAGCCATTAATGTATCCTTGCCCTTTAAAACAGTTTCGGGATCCGGGATAAACACACCTTCCAATCTTCTTATTGCCACCACCAAGAATTCGCCATGGACATTTATCTCCTGAACGGTTTTGCCCACCAAATCGTTCTTCACTTCTATCTCAATGACCCCCAGCTCTTTTGTTTCAATCAGATAACTAGAAAAACGGCTTTCAATAATCTTATCTCTAATCATAGCAGCAAAAAGTATAGTCCCGCTAATAATATCTAAACCCAAAGCAGAGTAGATATGCGCACGGTTTGGGTCGTAAACACGGGCAATAACCTTGGGCACATTAAAAATCTTTCTTGCTACTTGTGCCGAAACCAAGTTAGTATTGTCTCCATTGGTTACCGCACAGAAAGCATCTGCTTTTTCAATGCCCACCTGTTTTAACAGACTCAAGTCAAAGCCATTACCTACCACAGTCAGGCCATTAAATGTGCCTCCCAGACGTTCGAAAGAGACCGGGTTCCTATCGATAATCACGACATTGTGACCTTCGCCGGCTAATAGTTTGGCTAACTCCGAACCAACCCTGCCGCATCCCACTATTATCACATACATACTGACCCCTTCATAAATTCTAACTTAATTTTACTACCGGAATGATAAAAATAAACCAGTTTAATGAAGGTAAGACAAATTACACTTTAACATCTATGAATTTTGCAAGCAATTTGTATCTATCTTAATTTTATTTCATCGTTTGTCTCTATATGCTGTCCTGTAAGTGGAAAAATTAAGGTATCATAAATTTTTCAACCGCCATTCCTATTTTACACTTTTACGCCTTCAAGCTCCATTATAATATCAAACTGTTCTTCGACTCGTAAAAAATCTGAATGTGTATAAAATCCGCACTGGCAGCAACGGCTCAGCAAAGCCGAACAGCCCAACAAAAGACCCCACTACCCCGGCACAAGCTAATGCGTTGACGCCGATTAGAATCCTCTCCAGAGCTGTGCTCTTATAATGTATCAACATATAGAGACGAATCCTCTGCTACTATATCATCAATCCCATACCAGCAACGGTCGCACCATTCTAACAGAAGCAAGGATAATTTGCAGCAGAATAAAGTGTAGCAATACTGCTATTCCTAACTGAACATGGGACTCTACTATGAGAACTTGCCTGAGAGATTACTGCAGCTCTTAACGTGATTTTTGCGCAAAAAAAGGCGGAATCACCCTCCTCCCGAGCGATTCCGCAGAAGTATTATTATCAAAAACGTTACTGCCTCTATTTCGTAACTATCGGCAGGCCCATTTTTGCGATTTTTAATCGGGCGGACAAATCCTCCTCTAAGATTTCGGTTTTAGGCTGTCCGCCCAGTATTGTCGCCACTAAGGGCGAATTTATGAAATTCGCAAAATATATGCCAGGAAGGAAGGTAAAAATAAAAGTGGCATATTGTTTTTACTTAACTGCTTCTGACAAAAACAGTTGCGTTCGGATACGTTTTATGCTCCTAAAATTGAGAAAAGCCGTATTTTAAGGTTGTGTTGTCCTTATTAAACACCAAATTCTCATAAACATCCTATTTTCACATATTATAGGACACAAAAGGCATATCTCAAGCTAATTTAGCGAATGTTTCTTTATCGCAACGTTAAATGAGTAAAAAAACAACACAATTGGGTCATCACATCGTGCTCTCAAATAGCAAGATAGATATAATACCACCCGAAATTCAGACCAGTAGTCTGTCACAGTTTATTTGAGGGATTGTCATGCTGAACGAAGTGAAGCATCTGGCCATCGCATGGGAGATTCTTCGCGGAGTTTATCCTCGAGCGAAGCGAAGGACTCAGAATGACATTGTTCATCATTTAACCTGTGACAAAGCACTATCATATAAGGTGGCAAGTTGTGGTATAGTTCTATCGGAAACAGGTATGGACTCGTGCTACGTAGCGAAGCGTTGCTGCTTCGCAGAGTAGTAAAGGAATTTCGGGACGGCCTTCAAGGCCAAAGTGGCAATCGAGGTTTCGGCTGATGTTTGAGACCCAGATGGGCGCAAACATCGATGACTCAATGACAATGTTCCTTCGACCCGAAACCGCCGAGTTTTCTTTCAGTTAAAGGCGCAAAAGATGTCGTCGTTGAGCTTACTACATTGAGCAAGCCATATAGTATGGCGGGATTCCGCATCGGGTTTGTGGTGGGCAACAGTGATATGGTCAATTATCTTGCCACTATAAAGGGTGGGGTCGTTTTATAACTTGCCTGAGTTCATCGAGAAATAATTTTTGCTGGGATTGGCTCTCGAAAGCCGAAAATATATGAGTAAATGAGTGTATAGCTCCGCCTGACGGCGGCGGAAAATTAAATAAGTGAATAGACGTGAAATGACAGGTCCGGCAAGAAATAAGGTGGTTGCCTATCGTATAGCGATGGTCGCTATTTCTTTGATGGCCATCGGGACGGTTTTTGTCTTTTCTGCCAGCGCTAACATTGGACAAGAGCTTGACTTACAAAAATTCTATAAGTACCCCTGGCTGCGGCAGATATTATTTTTCCCATTGGCCTGCTTAATTATGTTTGGGGTGTCCTCTTTCGATTATCACCGGTTCAGCTTAGCCCCCGTTTCTGTCTGCGACAGAAGACACGGGGGCTGGCTAAAATCACCAACCACATATCTTTTGGTTGTTAGTATTGTGCTGCTCGTAGTTGTCCTTATCCCGCGGTTCGGCACGGAGGTCAACCGTGCCCGCCGATGGCTGCGAATTCCTGCCGGCCCTATAACGGTCAGCTTCCAACCCTCAGAACTGGCAAAATGGGCGATTATTTTCTTCCTGGCAGGGGTGTGCGACAAGTTTGGGGCTGACCTGAAGCTGTTCTGGAAGCGGTTTGTTCCTATCTGCTGCGTTGTAGCCGTGGTAGTTGGATTGATAATAATCGAAGACTTCGGCACGGCTGCATTTATATCGCTTTTATGCTTTACGATACTGATAATCGCCGGTGTTAGGTGGTGGCATATTCTAATGCCGCTGCCATTTGGCGTTGCGGCTTTTGTCATAGCCCTTGTTCGCTCGCCCAGCCGGATGCAGCGAATAATCGCCTTCCTGCACCCTGAGAAGCTAACAGATTCGGCTGCTTATCAGGCAACTCAGTCGCTTGTCGCTCTGGGTTCAGGGGGCTTGTTCGGCAAAGGATTGGGCTGCGGGATTTGCAAATATGGACACTTACCTGAGGACACGACAGATTTTATTTTTGCCATCATAGGCGAAGAGCTGGGTTTTGTCGGAAACGCTGCGGTCATCATGCTGTTTATTGCGTTTGTCTGGTTTGGGCTTCTGGTAGTTTTGCGATGCAGGGACCGCTTCGGCCAGTTGCTGGCCGGCGGAATAGTGTTAGCGATCGCAATTCAGGCCGCGATAAATATTGGGGTGGTAACAGTGGTTCTGCCGACAAAAGGCATACCTCTACCGTTTGTGAGCGCCGGCGGGACAAGTATGCTTTTGTCATCGGCTGCGGTTGGGGTGCTGTTAAATATTGCCAAGCAATCCGGCTCTGAATCGACGAGCGTCGATGTTTTGGCTACCAACAGCTTAGACAATTCAGAGGAGCAATAATAGATATGATGCACCAGGCAGCCGTGAACCAATAACTACGAACGCTTGCAGAAAAATCAATGGTTTTTTCTACCCGACAAAAGCTGGTTGTTATCTTTTTGCTGGTTTACTGGCCGGCGTTATTCATTCTGGCACATATACCCATTCCTTTGCTTATTCGCCGTGCAGGCGTCTCCGACAAGTGTATCCACTTTCTTGCGTATCTAATTCTTGTCTTTCTGCTGTGGTTTGCAACCAATCCGGACAAAAAGGTAATCTGGCGCAAAGCGGCTGCCTGGTGGGTGTTTGCGGCGATGATTGGATACGGAATTGCTGACGAACTAAGTCAGAGCTATGTAGGACGCACCTGTGATGTTAGAGACTTTGGTGCAGATGTGGCAGGAGTAGTCGCAGGATTAGTTGTGCTTTCGCTTTTTACTTTTTGGCCTGCTTCTCTTTTGGTTGCAGCAGTGACGATTTTTGGTTTGACAAACGTTTCACGGGCGAATTTAGCCGAGCTGCTGCCGGTTACAAATGCGGCATTTCATTTATTTTCATACGCAATTTTTACGATGTTGTGGCTCCAGCTTGTCAATTTACGACTTGCTTCAAAGCCGCCCCAGCTTATCTGGCTGATTACAGCATCGGCCTTGCCGGCAGGATTTTTACTGGTTGTAAAACTATTTTCTACAATTCTCGGTAGAGATTTTAGATTTCTGGATGTAATCCTCGCTGCTGGAGGAATTGTAGCTGTCGTTGTCACGATTTACCTGACGACTTTATTTCGCCAGAGATTAGCCGGAGATTCCCAAACTACTGCTTTGTAATACCGAGCCAAAAAAATATATGCGCTGCTGATGGGTAACCCGCCAATAAATTGGCGGGCTAAATATAAGAGGTTATGTGGTTGTGCAATCAATGAAAGATAAACCGACAAAGCGCATTTATTTTATATAATCCGTATAATCGACCTGTTACGAACCACCAAAAACGGACTTAACTTTGTCTAAGCCATCTGATAACCTCGCTCAAACCCGGGCGTTTTCCATACATAAGGACGCCGGTTCTAAAAACTTTGGCGGCAGCCCACATCGTAGCCAGCACCGCCGCTGCCAACAATATTATCGAGAAGAGAATTTCACCCACCCAAATATCAAAACCAGCGGACAGGCGCAGTATCATTACCATTGGCGTCAAAGGAGGCACAAACGA
>CAZKOQ010000237.1:0-5504 GCA_964554425.1 uncultured Pirellulales bacterium
TAATGGAAATCGTACCGGTCAAGGTGTGACCAAATTCCACAAGCGGTTAAGTGATTCGATAGTCCTCTGCAGTGCTGTATCGTCCTCCATCTCGCGGAGTTCTTGGTCAAAAGGTTCGCACTCTACCGAGCCGTCGTAACCGATTTTCACCAGGGCATTGATGAATCCTTTCAGGTCAATCACTCCCGTCGTCACCGGTAGTTTACGCCGGTTATCAATTTGCTGCTCGACCGCAATGCCCGACGGAGCATCGTTGACGTGAACGTGGACGACATCTTTGTTCGACAACTGAAGCAGTTCTTCCGCCGTTCCTTGCGAGGTGTACCAATGCCAGCTATCTAACAGAAGCCCCACATTTTTTGTGCCGATTGCACTCACCAGCTCCATCATATCAAGTTGAGTGCAGACAAAAGGATATCGGTATCGCGCACGGGATATTCGCGGCCCTACGAATTCCAAACCCAGCCGGATGTCGTTGTCTCCAAGCACCTTGGCCACTTCGCCCAGACGTCTTTTATGCAGCTCAAAATTCTGTAAATATGTCAGTTTGTTGTGGCCGGGCGGAATCCAGGTCGCCATTCGCTTAACGCCCAATTGCTTAAGGACACTTGCCTGCCTCGGAAGCCCCGCCAGGTCTTTTTGAAATTGCTCTTGGTCTCTACGAAACTCTACAGGCAGGCCGGCGGTGCCGTATCGAACACCTTTTTCTTCCATCGTCTGAAGCCATTCGAGAATCTCCGCAGCAGACTTGCCTGCAAATTCACCCGGGTCAGGCGTGATGCTGTCAAAACCATACTTAACGGCATACTCCAGTGCCTGCCGCTGGTTTGCATTGACGCCGATGTGGCCGTGCCCGAGGTTCTTGTAGAACTTGACTCTATTTCCCGCTTCCGACGCCTTGGCGGATGATTTTGCAAAGGATAACGACACAACTGCGGCAATTGCCGACCGGCAAAACGCACGCCTCGATATCGCCTCAAATTGTTTCCTTTTGTCCCCAGTCATAATCTTTTCTCCGAACATTAGTCAAGACCCGTAAGCAATGGTCAAAACGGTTATAATTATCAGGGCATTAGTGAAGCAACCCCAGATTCTCATACCACTTGATGTTTGAGGTGGCTGTTCCGACACAGATTACATCGAGCTTCCCATCATTATTAATATCAGCGACCTGAAGACCTGATGCTGCCATATCCCCTTCATCAAGGGCGATACGTTCCCACCTTCGGCCCATCGAGTCCTGACAATTATAAACGTAGAGACCATATACTTTGCCGCGATATCCGGCAATAATCTCGTCATCACCATCGCCATCGAGGTCGCCGCAAACGAGGGCGTGTCCTTCATTAAATGTCGTATCTATTACAGACCGCTGCCATAGTGTTTCCGGCTGTGACTGTGGCGTATAAACCACCACGTTATTACCGTGCCAGGGTTCAATGGCGGCCAGAAAGCGGATTTTCTTAGGGCCAACCGTTCCAATATCAATCTCACTGGAGCCGCGCTTATTTGGGTTGACCTGCTCGCCAGAACCTAATTTTGTCTTTTTCCAAGAGATACTGTTTCCTTCTTTCTGAGGTTGGTAGAGATGAATGCCTTCAAAGCTGGCCACAAGAATATCGTCACGGCCGTCATTGTCCCAATTAACAACGCACATTCCATGAACGACAGTCAACTGATTATCAATTGTTTGCGGCTCCCACGGTGACAGAGTGGGTGGCTGTGGTATTTTATACCAGATGAGATTCACGCCAACGTTCCACAGTGGTTCTTTTGCGTTCCGGCCCATAATCGGTGCATTCACGAGTTCTTTACGCCCGTCACCGTCAATATCTGCCCACTTAACCCGGTGAGAGGTTGGCTCAGCGCCGATAGCATACATAGGCCATTCTTGCGTAGGGTCCTGGGGGCACTTTAGCCAATGCAGAAGACCGCCTGAGCTGGTCCTGCTCATTCCAAATTCATCCGCAATAGCCAGGTCGGTTCGGCCATCTCCATCGATGTCGAACGGGGCTAAGTCAACATATTCTTTGGCTTTAGAAGTCAACACATATCTTTCCCAGCTTGGATTCTTGAACCACACAAGGCAGGAGGGCTCTGTTGCCAGGCCGATGATATCGGGTTTGCCATCTCGGTCAATGTCAACGATGCCGACCTTATACCCTCTCGGTAATCGGTCTATAAGATGCGCTTTGAATTTCGGAAAGATGTCGTCCTCTTTCTTTATTTGTTGGCCTATCAAAAACTGACAAGGATACAGATATGTTGCTATCCCAGAAATGAACAATAATAAAAATATGGATTTTCTAATTCTCATCAGGTCATCATTTTGTCTAATTGCGGTAAGTTTTGCAACAAGAAATCACCAAATTAACAGGTTGAGTTGAGTTGCTTACGGAAACAGTTTCACCTGCGCCTTTGCAGAGCCGACATTTTTTCCTGGTAATACTTAATAATGGCCTCGCGATGGCTTAGGTCGCGGGCCGGGACGTTTGGCTGTTGTATTTGGGGTGCATTATGGTCCTGATACGCTTGGGGTTTTGAGTCCTTACAACGCCATTCCGAAAGGGTCTCTGTCATTCTTTTCACCTCATCACTGTATTGAGGCGAATTGTAAACGTTGTTGGTCTCCAGAGGGTCCTTAGATAAATCAAAAAAGAGGTTCTTATTGCTTGGGGAGGCAAGAATAAGCTTATAGATGCGCGAACGAGCCATCACTTGTTGCCCTCCGTTTGACTCGGCGAAAATAATATCGTGTCCATCGTCTCTATGCTGAAGAATCTTTCCGAGCATCTTGCTTGTGGGCCGGCAGCCGGCCGCCCGGCATAATGTCGGGGCAAGGTCGATATTGTTAACCATTCGCTGCGAGACCGTGCTAAAAAGCTCATTTCCGGGCCACTTAATTATCAATGGCACCTTGACCAAAGGGTCATACATATAATTGCCTTTAAGCAGCATATGGTGAAAGCCCATAAAATCGCCGTGGTCGGCTGTATATACGAGCAGCGTGTCCTCATAAAGTCCCTTCTGCTTGAGCAGCCCAATCATTCGTCCCAAATGATAGTCAATCTGAGATATGTTCGCATAGTAATGTGCCATTACCCGCCGAAGCGCCGGCTCGGTCAGCTTGTCGTTGGGGAAATATCCGCGACTATACTCAAAATCATAATCCAGGCATTGATTGGTCCACCCCGGCAAAATCGAAAGTTTTTCCGGGTCATACTTTTGATGCCACGGTGCAGGGGGGTCGAATGGGTGGTGTGGCTTTATAAAACCTATCATCAAGAGTTGTCCGCCCGCATTATCCCACAATTGAAGTGTTTGCATCGCCCTTTCGGCAATCCAGGTGGTTGAATGGTGCTCCTCGGGCAGGTTGGAGACAAGGGCACCGAATGTGTCCCAATACTCTTTCGTTGCGTGTGGGCGATACTCGCTCACCAACTGGTCTTCAAGGTCGTTGCGGTCAACAAGCCCGTGGCTCATAAGATAGCGGTGATAGTCATCGTCCCAACGCCCGGGACCATCTTGCTCCGCCAGCACCATCTCGTCGAATCCTACATCGAGATAAGTTGGTGTAAAGTGCATCTTGCCGACCGCCTTGGTGCGGTAGCCGGCAGCCCTTAACATTTTGGGGAAGGTTTCAATGTCCAGAGCCAGCGTGCTGCGATTTGTCCAGCCGCGGTGCTCGTGGACATATTGACCGCAAAGAAGCGAGTACCGTGATGGCGTGCACACCGGAAAAGGACAAAAGCTGTTGTTATAACGGACACCATCAGCGGCAAGCTGGTCGATATGAGGAGTCTTGATGTCTGCATTGCCATAGGCACCGAGGCAATCTATTCGATGTTGGTCAGCGTGTATAATCAGAATGTTCGGGCGATTTGGTCGGGCTTTGCCTCCGAACGTTATCGTTGGCAAAATTTGAGACGTGGCGACTAAGCCAACGGTCTTTAGCAAATTTCGGCGGGTTAAAGGTTGGTGCAATGCAATAACCTCTTTTATTCACGGTGCCGGAGCTTGCAGCCGAACATAAATGGCTGCATTATCTAAAGTCTTTGCACTAAGCATACCGCAATGAATTGGCATACGCCACCGCTTTTTTGAATTTTCTACCCTCTGTGCTCAGCTTTCCGGCTTTACTTTGAGAATTTACAAAGTTGCAGCTTCAAGGTGGGTGTGCTACTATCACGAGCTCCAGCAGATTCTTCGCCCTTTTAAGTGTTGGACAGATGATAGCTAAGAAATTTCGTATTAGAGGGTTTTTGTATGGCTTACGCATCAACAAAAACACGTCGTGATTTTCTCAAATCGGTCGGCCTTGGCACAGCTTCTGCGGTTCTTTCCACCTGTGCTAAAATAAATCCAATTCCTACAAGAAAGAATGTCTCTAAACCACCTAATGTCATTTTAGTTTTGACTGATGACCAGGGCTACGGCGACCTCTCATCGCACGGCAATCCCGAACTCAAGACGCCCAGTCTTGATAAGCTTCGTGAACAGAGTATCCGGTTTACGGACTTCCACGTGGCACCGATGTGCACGCCGACACGAGGGCAGATTATGTCAGGTCTCGACGCGCTGCGTAATAAAGCCCGGCACGTGTGCGGAGGGCTTACTATGCTCCGCCAGGATGTCCCGACGATGGCCGACATCTTCACCGCCAGCGGCTATCGGACAGGCATCTTCGGCAAATGGCACCTGGGCGATAACTACCCTTATCTGCCACAGTATCGTGGGTTTGGTGAAACGCTCCACCATAAGTCGTGGGGAATTACCTCAGCGGCTGATTATTGGGGCAATGATTACTTCGACGACACTTACTACCATAACGGGAAGCTGGAGAAATATGAGGGGTACTGCAACGATATATGGTTCAGGGAGGCAATGAAGTGGATGAGGGCGTGCGTAACTAAAAATGAGCCCTTTTTTTGCTACCTGGCGACAAACGTGCCTCATGGCCCACATTTTGTTCCTAAAGAATACGCCGAACCTTACAAAAAGCCCGGCTTGCCCGCTGCGTTTTTCGGGATGATAGCTAACCTCGATGAGAACATTGGCAAACTTATGACGATGCTCGATGAAATAAGCATAGCTGAAAACACGGTCCTGATTTTTATGACTGATAATGGGGGCACGGCCGGGGTAAAGGTGCACAACGCCGGGATGAGGGGTGCAAAGACACAACTGTATGACGGTGGCCATCGTGTGCCTTGCTTTGTCCGTTGGCCTGGTGGAGGGCTGCGTAAACCGGTTGACATCGATGAGCTGACTACCTGCCAGGACTTACTTCCAACGCTGATTGACCTGTGCGGATTGAGGGCCCCTACGAATGCGCGGTTTGACGGCGTCAGCCTTACTGGATTGCTGCGTGGCTCCCAGAACAGACTGCCCGACAGGATGCTCGTCATACAGTATCACATTGAAATCCCCAAGTGGAATTCCACCGTGTTGTGGAAGAAGTGGCGGTTGGTCAAAGGCGAGGAACTATATGACATTGCCAGTGA
>CAZKOQ010000238.1:0-5483 GCA_964554425.1 uncultured Pirellulales bacterium
TGGGCATTACCACAAAAAGCCCTATCGCAACCCAGAGTGCCTGCAACGGCGTCAAAAGCAATCCGTCAAGAATCGCAGCGAACTGAACCAGCTTCACCGGCTGCTTCTTAAAAACAAAGACAATGACCATATTGGTGCACAAGAAGAAAAGCAGGAAAAATCTAAATTGTGTCTTCCAGGTAAACTTCTTATCAAAGCCCGGAATGCAAAGGCGGAACGAATCGGCCAGCAGGCGTGGCCAGCCGGCAAGTTGTCCAACCTGCGTGGAAATCAGCGCAGCCGCCCCTGCCAGGAGGAATAGAAACCCGCCGACCGCTCCCCACCTTAACGAGAATAGTTTAGAAAGCTCGAAGGCGACCTGCTCGTTTTTTGGTGGGATTATCTGGGCTGTTCGCAGGATGCCTGCCCCGGCGATTAAAAATGAACCGGTTACAACAATTCCTATCACCATAGCTAATGTTGCATCAGCGTAGAGAACGCGGCACCAGCCCTTTATCTTTTCAGCGGTGTCACGGGTCATTCGCCGCAGGATAGATACATCTGCTGCCTTGCCATAACCTCTGCCGGCTGCTGCCCCATAGCCGGCGCCCAAAACCCAGTAGGTGTACCATACCTGGCTTGCAAAACCGCCTGCACCCCAGCCGGCAAGAGGCAATAGCTCCTTCCAGGGATTTCGGTTAACACCTTCAACAGCAAGTGCCCACTCCGGGACCTTCGGCACCTGAAAAGTAAGACTTTGCAGGAACTCCGAAAGCCCGGGGAAGACGTGGATAGAAACGTATATGACACCGACCACAATAATAAAAACAAAGATGCTCATTACTATTTCCAGGACGCCAAACACCCCTGACCATACGACGACAACCGCAAAAAGCGCAACAAGCCAGCCGCTCAAGGTTGCACCGATTGGAATGATACCGTTCACGAAGGCGCCGGCAGCAGTGGCAAGGGCGCCTATCGAAAAAGTCGCACTTATGAACTGGGCCACGAGCACAACCCAGACCACCCAGTGACGCGGGCCGGGGATACGGTCGAACATATCAACCATGCCTTCGCCGGTGCAGACGGTATAGCGGGCCCCGCTCATACCAATCCAGTATTTCAGGAATATGACTACTACAATCATCCACAGAACAGCAGAGCCGAGGATTGCGCCTGTGCGGGTGGCAAGGATGACCTCGCCGGAGCCGATGTATTCTGCGCACCAGACCATTGACGGCCCGACCATTGCAAAAATTGCAAGGCCTACTGGTGGCTTCTTGATTTCCATATCAATACTATTAGCGGTTCCTTCCATAACTTTTGACCCTTATCTGTGCCATTAAAAACAACTTTGCAATTGCACTTCGCGGTAAGTTACCGTCTATCGGCTATTCTGTCCACAGGTTTTTTTCGTGACTCGTGACCCGTGGCTCGTGAAAAGACAGGTAAGAAAAAAGCCCTGTGCTTGTGCACAAGGCTTTTGGATTCGTTTAGTAAGACTTCAGGACAAGCACTGGTGGTTGTCCTGAAGGTTTCCATTCGGCGGCGAGGAGTGTGTAGTCGCGGAAGTTGATTATGCCATCGCCGCAAAGAGCAGCTATATCGACCGATGGCTCGCTTGACAGCCAGTAGCTAAAGAAAATCGCCAAGTTGTCAAAGTCAACATTGCAGTTGCTGTCGAAGCCGAGCTTATACGCAAACGGCAGGCGCTTGGGAACCACGTTGACCTGCGTTGTGAATTTATAGGGGATGCCGTGCACGCTGTCAAAGGTAAGCTCCACGAAGAATGCCGTCCAGCCCTCGTTCGGCTCGGCGACTTTCCCTATGTATGTGCCGCCGCCCTGGTCGGCCAGAATTGAGCTTTTCCAGACAGGCCCGATAGTCATTAAACGAAAGTCGCGGGCCTTTGTATTGGTTGCCTGCCAGAGATTGACCGCCGTCGGCGTGGTGACGGTTTTAACAACGATTGAGCCATCATCCTTGACAGACCAGGAGAACTGCGGGCGCGGTGAGCCGGCGAGAATGGATTTATAAAAAACCGTCAGACTCATCGGGGCATCGGAATTGCCGAGCCCATGGTCTGTATTGGGGACATAGCGGATGTATTTTTCGCCGATTAAGTCCTTAAAATAGAATTGGGCCGAATCAGGCAAAAAGAACTGGTCGCCGGACGAATTCACAAGAAACTTGGGTATAGTGTAGCGAGAGCGATACTCATAAGGGTCGATGTATTTTATTAAGGCCTGGCCCTCGGGCGTGCCAAGCCGCTCGAATACCTTCAGTTGCTCGTAGTCTTGGATGGCAGGGGAGTAGAAACCGTAGGCGCTGTAGTGGTGCTTCATCTGCTCATCCATATTAAGCACGTCGATAACGGCGGGTGTAATCGCGACGACCCGCTTATCGACCGCCGCGGTCAGCCAGGTTGTCCAGCCGCGTTTGGATCCGCCGGAGACAACGAACTTATTTATGTTAATGGTCCCGTTTGTAGCAGATTTGAGGTGGCTGCTGATAGTGTCCATTGCACGGACGGCACTTTTGACCATCGGCAGCAAAAGCGGCCAGGTGGGGTCGCCTGTTTTCATATATTTGTCGAATGTGTAGGCGATAATCGCATCTTCAGACCGCGGTCCGCCGCCATCAGGGAATACGAGCGGTTCGTTCGGGACCATTTTCAAGTCCGCGACAACTGAGTTGGAGCTAAGGGCGATGCCGGCTAACATCATATCCGCTGAGGATGGTGGAGAGCCGCGATTGCTGCCGCCGTTTATCCATAATAGTGCAGTGTCGCCGCTTGCAGCATCGGGCTTGATGATGGTTAGCCAGTGCTGCCAGAGTGTCCTATCAACTTCGGTGCTTTTTCGCCAGGACTGCGACTTCATATCGAGTATGTATGCGGTGTAGCCGATGCCCTTGGCTGTGTTGACCAGCGTGAAGCTGTAATTGGGGTCCGGCGCCGCTACGTAATCATCCAACGGCGTGGCAAGAGCAATTTGTGCGACAAGAACCAGAACAAAAGTGACCGTGATAATGTGCGACTTCATAAGTTACCCTTTCCAGTTAGTTGGTATAAGAGATTTTTTTGTATTTACACCTTCGGCGGGAAGATTTGCCGCAGGAACAGACCATCCTGTCTGACTGTTTCTTCTACGCCTAAGGGCGTTTTGACGCTTTCGATGACGAGCCAGCCGCGGTAGCCGATGTCGTCGATTGCCTGGCGAACCTTGTTAAAGTCGATTGCGCCTTTGCCAAGCATGTCCTTGTAGTCCTTGGCGTGCATTTCGCAGATATTCTTACCGAGCAGGCGAATCTCTTTATAGATGTCGTAGCCGGCTTCAGTGGAATTGCCTACGTCATAATAGACCTTGACAGCGGGCGAACCGACTCGCTCGATGATTTCAAGATGCTGCTCTGCGTTTAGCCAGGATTCGAAGCCGAGGGTTACGCCGGCCTTTTCGGCCTTCGGAGCTACCCGTTTCAGCCGTTCAATGACTGTGTCAATACCCTTTTTGTCATTTTTAAGGTCCCCGTTGCCGAAAAAAGCCAGCAAGATAACTTTCGTCTTCATCGCCCTGGCAGCATCAATGGCTTCATTTACCCATCTTTCTGCCCGCGGGTCGTTTTTGTATGGGACCTCGTTGAGGACGCCCATCGCAAGTGATGCGAATTGCATGTCCTGCCTTTTTGCCTCTTCGAGAAATCTTTTTTGCAGGTCCGGATTGCATAGCTGCAGCTTGTCCTGTCCACCTCCGAAGTCAACCTGGACGCCATCGAGGCCGAGTCGTTTGGCTGCCTCAAGCGAGGCGGGGTCTGTCCTTTTGCCGATTGTCCAGTCGCAGACGCCGAGCTTGAACCCTTTATGAGATTTTGCAAGCGGACGTTTGGATAAAGATTCGCACGAGGTAGTCAACGTAAAGCCGGCAATCGCGCCGGCAGTGCTAAATAGCATTTGACGGCGGGTGATATGCGAGTGTTCCACTTTTTAATACCTCCAAAAATGCTCACTGTTGTAATTTTCACAGCCACAGATTGTCGTGCTAAATTTCTCTTATGGCTTTACGCCTTTGAGGTTTGCGTCAAGTTTTTCAGTGCTCTTGATAATTTCATCCCAGCGAACTATGCGGTTCTGATAGGCGGCGGTGCGTCCAAGGATTGTAAGGAGGTTACTTTGGACGCTCGGCCCAACCGTTGGATTGTCGAATTTTCCTTCAGAAATGCTCTTGTGGAAAGTAGCGATGTTATTAGCCGCGCCTTCCCTGTATATGTCGCCGGTGTTGCCGCCGCGATAGAAATTCTCGCCGCGTATTATCACCTGCCCGCCGTATTCTGTTTCGAGCACGCCCTTTGAGCCGAACATCCGGTTTCTGATGCCTTCGGGCTGGGTGCCGTGTCCTTCAAATTGTCTGGAGCTAAAAGTTATGCCGACATTGTTTGGATACTGGAACAGCACTGCAAAATGGTCCCAGCAGGTCCCGACCTTGCGGACAGTGCGCCCGCCTGTCCCCAGGGCATAAATGGGCGGGTCTTTCATAATCCAGTTGAGAACATCGAGGGTATGGATGTTTTGTTCGGTAATGATGTCACCGGAAAGTATGCGGTCTAATCCCCAGGCACGCAGGCGGTTCTCGGAATTGTTTGGGTCATCCTGCATATACTTATAGTGGCCTGGGAATGGGTCGCCGGCATGATAAGTCGCCTCGCCGAAGGCAATCTCGCCGAGAGCGCCTTCATGGACACGCTTGAGCGCCTCGCGATAGAAATCGTTTGCACGCGTCTGGAAATCAATGAGGAAGCATAGTTTCTTTGTCGTGGCCTTTTTTCCGCTCTCGGCAATGCTCTTGCAGCCGGGCACATCCACCGCAATGGGCTTGGCGACATAGACGTGACGGCCGGCCTCTACCGCAGCGGCGGCTTGCTCAGGATGAAAATATGGCGGGCTTTCGATGGCTACCGCATCCACGTCGCCTTCTATGAGCTTACGGTAGCCGGACAGACCTGTGTATCGGCGGGCCTTATCCACCTGGAATTTATCGCCGAAAGAATCAACTTTATCCTGGAAGTAATCAAATGCCGCCACGATATCGTATCCGCCGTGCTGTTTGAATAGCTCGGCTATCCACGTTCCTCTGCCGCCGCAGCCAATCACTCCCAGCTTAATTTTTGAGTTCGCACCATAAGTGCGCACAAGCTTAGGATTGATTACAGCAAACGATACGGCAGCCGCACCGGCCCCGGCAATGAACTGGCGGCGGGAAACCTTCTGGTTCTTTTGGGCGAGATGTGTTTTGTCTTTATCCGACATCTGTAAATCCTCCTTTCATAAATCCACTGCTTTTTTAAACTGCTTTTTTAAGTTTTCTTCCGTGTCCCTGTTTTGCAAATTATAGCAAAATAGGTTCCCCCATTATAATCAATAAACAAGGAGATGCAAACGTTTTGCACCGTGATTAGTAATCCGTCAGTTATGGGTGGATTGGGGGGTATCCAAGCAATTCCTCGTTTGG
>CAZKOQ010000239.1:0-5418 GCA_964554425.1 uncultured Pirellulales bacterium
CGGCTCTATCTCATCCCAGTAATACCTAAAGTAGGCAAGCGAACAATGCGGATAATTTTTGTTTCTTTCATCGCCATTGAAGCTGTGAAACGTCGTCCAGCCCATCCCTGGATTGGTTAGAACATCGTCAATTTCCTTTGGCCTGACGGTAATCTTCTCCTGCCCGAAGGCCAGAATACTCGACATCGTAACTGAGATGACCGTAACCAAATTTAGCATTCGCATAGCTGACTCCTATAAATTTCATTTGAAATCCATATTCATATTTATTATATTGCAAACTCCGGAGAATTTACAGAAACTCCGGCTTCTTTTTTAGAATTTCTTGCTTTATGAGAATTGTAACAGCCAGACGAATATCACAATCATTCTTTTTCTCTATGTTCCTTTGGTTCTGCATTGTCGCCACCATCGGTGACAAATTTTGGCAGTTGCGGGGCTGGCCGGTCAATCTGTTCCTCTGGCTCGACCCACTTACGGCGATAGGCACGGCATTAACGACACACACCTTATACCGGCCTTTATTGTGGGCGATTGTTACCATTGTCCTGACAATAATTTTCGGGCGGTTTTTCTGCGGCTGGGTCTGTCCCTTCGGGGCGTTGCATCAATTTGTCGGATTCTTGGGCAATAGGGAAAAAACATCTTCACAAAAAATTCTGCTAAATAAATACAGAACGCCTCAATGCGTAAAATATTTTATCCTCGTGGTGTTTCTCGCTATGGCTGCATTCCCTTCTATTACGGCCACTTTGCAGACCGGCTTGCTTGACCCAATACCACTGGTAACTCGCTCGTTAAATTTATTGCTGCTACCTCTTGCCGATAGACCCCTTAACCTTGTTTCTGTAACTAATCGCTTCTATGAGGGTGCGTCCCTGATACTTGTAATATTCTTAGCGGCAATCTTGCTTAATCTTGTTATCCCCAGATTTTACTGTAGATTTGTTTGCCCGCTCGGTGCACTCTTTGGAATTATCGGGAGATTTGCTATCTGGCGAATCGGCAAAAGACAAAAGGAATGTATCAACTGCAAGCTCTGTGAGCGCTCCTGTGAAGGTGGCTGCGAGCCGGCCGACAGTATAAGAATAGCTGAGTGTGTCCTTTGTTTTAACTGCATAGATGACTGCAAACACGGGCTAATCGCCTACCAGAGGAGACCATCTCTGGCAGGCGAGATAACCAACCCTGATATTTTCCGCAGGGGCTTTGTCATTTCGCTGGCAAGTGGTGTCGTTGCAGCGCCGGCTATACGATTGGGCAACACATTAGGCAGTAACTGGAACCACACAATTATCCGTCCGCCGGGTGCACTGGCCGAACCGGAATTCTTAAAAAGGTGTATCAAATGCGGCCAATGTATGCGGGTCTGCCCCACAAATGTCATCCAGCCCGGCGGCATTATTGGCGGGCTGGAAAATCTCTGGACACCCGTATTGAATAATCGCATCGGCACAAGCGGCTGCCAATTGAATTGCGTCGCCTGCGGCCAGGTCTGCCCAACATCTGCCATCAAACCTATTACACTTTCGGAAAAACTGGGAACCGGTGATTTTGTCCAGCTTGGTCCAATCAAGATAGGCACCGCGTTTGTTGACCGCGACAGGTGTCTGCCGTGGGCTATGGATAAGCCCTGCATAGTGTGCGAGGAAAACTGCCCCGTCAGTCCCAAGGCCATTTACGCGCAGGAATGTTTCACCACAGTTCGAGATGGCGTTTTAACGGTGAAAAAAGCCGCGGTAAATCTTATAGAGACCGTTGAACAAACACTTGCTGCTGGAAAATTTGCTTCAGGCGATTATTATTGTGTTTTTGAAACAGGCCAACGCTATAAAATTGTGGCAAACACCCACAACTTGATAGAGATTTCAACTGACAGCCGGCTTGAGAAACTCCCTGTGGCAGGGGGCAAAATTGAGTTGCAGGTGCGATTGCAAAGGCCTTATGTGGATATTGAAAGGTGTATCGGCTGTGGCGTTTGCGAACACGAATGCCCCGTCAGCGGTAGGAAAGCTATAATAGTATCTGCAGTTGGTGAAACCAGAAGCGCCGACCGCAGACTATTACTTAAGAGCATCTAACAAAAAGGAAGGTCTCTATCTGTCATTCCCGCGAAAGCGGGAATCCAGAAATCTTGTATTAGTTGGAAATTCATTTTGTTAGGCGTTTGCTCTGTTGAAAACAGCTCTCCGGCTTGTCGGGGTCATTTCGAGCGAGCCGTAGGCGAGTCGAGAAATCTGTTTTTTTAATAGATTTCTCCACTTCGCCCCTGCGTCTTCCTGTCGGAAGACAGGAGCGGGGGCTTCGGTCGAAATGACAGTGGGCTTTTCAACAGAGCATTAGGCGTTCTAAATGACCGGAACTATGGAGTCTAATGCTATGGAAGATATACACAATAACCTCAACAGGAGGAATTTTCTCAAAACAGTGGGGGTTGTCGGTTTAGGTTCTGTTCTCGCCGGATGCAGCCGCAAAAAGCAGGAGAAAGAGCCACAAACAGTTGAACCCAACGTTGCAGCGAAAGCGCAGCAGCTTCAGCAAGTGCCGAAACGCAAACTCGGCAAGACTGGCTTAGAAGTTCCAATTCTATCTCTGGGCACAATGTTCAACCTCCTTGATAACCAAATCATTCTCAAAAGATGCCTCGACTTCGGCGTCAACTGCTGGGACACCTCCAACGTCTATGCAGGAGGCAATAGCGAGCTTGGCATCGGCAAATTCATATTGGATAATCCGCAAATCCGAAAGAATTTATTCATTGTTACTAAAGCGCTGGATGTTACGACCGGCGATGGGATGGAAAAATGCCTGCAACTATCTTTGGAGAGAATGAAAACAAGTTACATTGACCTGCACTTTTTCCATGATTTGCGCGACCCTGCTGCTTTGAATGATGAGATAAGAAAGTGGGCTGCCGATGCAAAGAAGCGTAAGGTTATAAGGTTCTTCGGTTTCAGCACGCACAAAAATATGGCCCAGTGCCTCAATGCGGCGGCTAAGCTCGACTGGATTGACGACGTGATGACAGTTTATAACTTTCGGCAGATGCAGGACCCAGAAATGCAGACGGCTATCGATGGCTGCCACAAGGCCAATATCGGCCTTATCGCTATGAAGACACAGGGCGCCGGCCCTGTTGCCAGATGGGCAGGGCACACGCCGCAAATTGAAACCGACTCTGATAAAAAGCTTGTTGACCATTTCTTCCAGAAGGGCTTTACCGAGGGACAGGCAAAACTAAAACTAATTATGGATGACCAGAGGTTCGCCTCCGTCTGCGTAGGGATGGAGACGGTTGGATTTATTACCGAGAACGTTGCCGCGGCCCTCGACAAAGTTAAGCTCATAAGCCGGGATATCACTGTGCTCAAGGAGTATGCTGATGCCACCTGCGGCAGTTATTGTGCCGGCTGTGGACACATCTGCGACCTGGCTTTGCCCGATGCACCTTATGTTAGTGACATTATGAGGTATTTGATGTATTATAATAACTATGGACAGAAGGATTGGGCAAAGGAGCTTTTTGCACAAATGCCCAATAACGTCGGAAGCAAATTGCTCGGTATGGATTATACTATTGCAGAAGCATGCTGCCCGCAGCACTTGCCAATCGGCAAGCTTGTCGCCGAGGCGGTCAAAAAATTAGCGTAAGGAAGTTTGATAATCTTGGAGTCAAATACAATGAGTGAAAGCCGAAACGAAATCAACAGAAGAGATTTTTTGAAGACAATTGGAGCCACAGGATTTCTGGCGCCACTGACAGCCGCTGTCGCAGCCGGCCAGGAGAAGTCGGCTCAAAGCGACCCAAATGCAGCCGATAAAGCTCAGGAGCCAAAATTCCCGCAGGTGCCCAGGCGCAAGCTTGGTAAGACCGGCATAAAGGTCCCCGCTATGTCCCTGGGGACAATGTTCAATCTTATCGACAACCAGATAATCTTGAGGAGCACCCTCAAATGGGGCGTTAACTCCTGGGACACCGCGCACAACTACGGAGGCGGAAACAGCGAGCTTGGCGTCGGCAAGTTCTTGAAAGAAAACCCGGAGGTTAGAAAAAATTTGTTTCTTGCCACCAAGGCATCGGGAGCAAGGACCGCAGAGCAGATTGAAGAGCGGCTCCAAACATCTCTAAAGAGAATGAATACCGATTATATTGACCTTTATTATGCCCCTCACGGCGCCTCCGGTCCCGGTGATTTTACCGATGAGCTAAAAAAATGGACCGAGGGTGCCAAGAAGCGCAAACTAATCCGGTTCTTCGGCTTCACTGTCCATAAGAATATGGCTGATTGTCTTTTCGCAGCGGCCAAGCTCGACTGGATTGACGCCGTTATGACCAGCTATAATTTCCGCTTTATGCAGGATGATAAGATGCGGGCTGCTGTTGACGCCTGCTATAAAGCCAATATCGGGCTTATCGCAATGAAGACAACCGGCAAGACCACAATCCAGTGGGCCAAGCAATCGCTCGATACGGAAGCCGATAAAAAATTGATAGAGCAGCTTCTGAAACGCGGCTTCACACAGGAGCAGGCAACCATAAAACTCGTGCTCGACGACGAGAGGATTAGCTGCGCCTGCGTCGGTATGGAAAATGTCGCCGTCCTGACCGCAAACGTTGCAGCCGTCTTAGACAAGACCAAACTTACCCAGGCCGACTTTGGCGCTTTCAAGGAATATGCCGAGGCGACCTGCAGCGGGTATTGTGCCGGCTGTGCGGAGATTTGCGATTCGGCCTTGCCGGATACGCCCTACGTCAGTGACATTATGCGGTATCTGATGTATTACAATAGCTACGGCAAAAAAGAAATGGCAAGAGAGCTTTTCGCCCAGATTCCTGCCGATGCAAGGAGCAGATTACTGGGCGCCGATTACGCTGTTGCAGAATCCCACTGCCCCCAGCATTTACCGATAGCACGGCTCGTTGCCGAAGCGGTTGCTAAACTGGCCTGATTGCCGGCTTTGTTTTAACCATTGGTTGTGCCATAAAAAGAGGGCAAAAATTTGCCCCATTTCGGCTATATAACATCTGTATTTATAAGCACTTATATCTGGAGATAGCGATTTTTCTTGCCTTTTGATGCCCATTTCGGTTATCATAATTGAAAATAGATATAGGTATTTGGCTTCCGGGATGGGTAATGGCAAGATTCTATTACAAAATTTGGCTGCCGTTTATAATTAACAAAAAGCGAATTCTGCTTCTGGCAATCGCAAGTTACATTGCTTTATGCTGAAAGCCGACTCGGTTTTCAGGTCCTACCCTGACCGCTCATTTTTTGAGCGGTTTTTTTATTGCCTACATCCAGCTAAACATTTGACACCTCCAATGCCTCCGATTAACCTCATAAGGAAACTTTTGGCCCAGTGCTTTGTCACATATCATTTGAAGGGTTGTCATGCTGAACGAAGTGAAGCATC
>CAZKOQ010000240.1:0-5391 GCA_964554425.1 uncultured Pirellulales bacterium
CTCCGGCAAGGGCCGCAATGGTGACCCATGTGGTACTAACCCGGGTTACGCAGCGGGCAAGTTTGGCCAGGCGATTAACCTTAACGGTCTTGGTCAGTACGTTGGGACTCATGTTACCGCATCGACTCTGGGTATTGGCGGCGGCAAAGCCAGGACCGTCACTGCGTGGGTTTATACGCGTGCCTTCAACAATGGCGGTATATTCGACATGGGTGACAACGTGAACGGCCAGAACTTCTCGTTGAGGACGATGGGCGAGCCCAATATGTGGCGAGCGCAGCGTTGGGGCTATGACTTTGACTTTGAGTATTCATCGGTGAGTAAATGGGTGCACCTGGCGATTGTTTATGACGGAAATACCGCCGGGGACGAGAGCAGAACATACGCTGACGGCATGCTGACCGGCAGGCAGACGGTGACGTTGAATACGGCTAACACTCGCAATTTTGGAATAGGCCTGTGGAGCGGCAACTACTTCAACGGCCTCATTGACGAGCTGCGAGTCTATAGCCGTGCTCTGTCGCAGGGTGAGGTTGCATCCCTTGCCGGTAAGACCACGCAGTTTACTCAGCCACTGTATCTGATGTTAAGACCGCAGGACCCTGCCATCAATATGTATAATGATGGCATAATTGACCTGAAGGACTATGCACTCCTGGTGGATACGTGGCTTGATGAGCTATTGTGGCCGCAGTAAGCCGTTGCATCTGTTGACTTACTATTTGCTTTAATATCGGGGCCTATGCTAATTGCATAGGCCCCGATTGTTTTTAGGGGCTAATGGGCAATAACGCTGGAAATCCTGAAGACCGGCAGCAGCAATGCTATGGCGATAGTCCCGATGATACCGCCAAGAACGGTTATCATTAGCGGCTCAATCAGTGCCATAACGCTTTTAATCGAGGCCTCAAGCTTTTTCTCATAGAAGACCGATACTTTGTCGCACACCTCTCCAAGTTTGCCGCTCTTTTCGCCTGCCCTAAGCATCTGAATAATGCTTGGCGCAATCAATTTACCCGCCGGAGAAATCACTATCGACTCTGAAAACTGATACCCATCGCGAATCTTTTCAATGGCTGTCGTCCATAGCCGCTGAAAATAGTAATTTTCGCAGCAACCACGGATTACCTCTATCGAGTCGAGCAGGCTCACGCCGGTATTAACCATCGTTGACATAATACGCATACTGCGAGTTACGACTAAATCAACAAACATTGTGCCCAGAATGGGAGTGTGGATTTTTACAAAGTCTATGACCCGCCGGCCAGTAAGTGTTTTTGCGAAGTAATATAAACCAATTCCGATGAATATCGCCAATGTAACAACACCTGTCATCACGCGGAAGTTACCTAACAGCTTACTGAAGCCAACCAGCACCTGCGTTATTTTCGGAAGCGCTGCGCCTTTGGTTTCATAAATCTTCATAAACCGCGGCAGAACAAAGAACATCATCGTCCCTGTCGCTGCAACAGCCATAAGGGCCATAACAAATGGGTATGTAAGTGCCCCTTTGATGCTTTTGCGGGTCTCGGACTCAAAGCTCAAGTAGCTGCTAAGCACCAGGAGCATCTCTACCATTTTTCCTGACGCTTCGGAGGCCCTGACCATACTGATAAACATCGCATTAAAAATCTTCGGGTAGCCGGACAATATTTTAGAGAAACTTTCGCCGCCTTTTACTTTTTCGGCCACATCGACAATCACGGCCCTAAAAGCACCGTTTTCCGCCTGCTCAGCAATGGCATCGAGAGCATCACTAAGAACGACGCCGCTATCAAGCATTACCGAAAGCTGCGTGGTAAACAATATCAGCTCTACGGGCTTTACTTTCGCTCCATAAAGATAGGATGGTTCCGGAGCTGCCTGCGGCGGGTTGAACTTTCCATACTCCTTGTGCTTTGCGGAACTCAAACCACTGTCATTACTCCCGGCTGCTTCAAAGCTTTCTCTGCCCTGAACCTGCTTGCTGGCGGAGCTCGATGATGCATTTTTTTGTGTTATATTAGTGGCCAATATAGTCATTTATCTGTATCCAATATTTGAAAAATAAATCAGCGCTATGCTCCTTGTGTTTCACATATCGGCCTGCGTTGTCCTTAAAACCTCCTCAACAGAGACAATCCCGGCCTTTACCTTTTCGATTCCATCCGCCTGCAAAGAAACCATTCCGCTTTCAAGGGCCTTATTCCGCAGCTTCTTCAGACTCATATGCTCATTAATCATTTCGATGATTTCTTCATTGGGAACAAACAGCTCGTGGACAGCGATCCGGCCCGAGTAGCCGGTGTTTCGACACTTTTTACAACCAACGCCGCGATAAAACTTCGGACTTTCTCCGCCGATCTCCCTGACAATCTTTTTTATACTCATCGGCGGGTCATATTCTGTTTTACAGTTCGGACAAATTTTGCGCACGAGCCGCTGGGCCAAAACCGCAATCAACGAAGCACTCACAAGATATGTGGCAACGCCCAAATCTATCAGACGTGTTACCGCACCAGGCGCATCGTTTGTATGAAGCGTCGATAAAACCAAATGACCCGTCAATGCCGCTTGCACCGCGATATTGGCTGTCGCGTCATCCCGGATTTCGCCAACCATAACAATATCAGGGTCCTGCCTTAACAAGCTTCGCAGCGCCGTTGAAAATTCGAATCCCACGCCTTTATTGACCTGGAATTGATTAATACCGGCCATATTGCACTCAATCGGGTCTTCTACCGTGCAGATGTTAACGTCCTCATTGTTCAGCTCGGCAAGCGCCGCATAAAGCGTGGTGTTTTTGCCCGAACCGGTCGGTCCTGTCACCAAGACTATTCCGTTCGGCGACTGTATTACCTGTCTGAATTTCTCAAGGTTTTCGTATGTGAATCCGAGCGATTCAAGATTAAAAAGGATTCTTTGGGGGTCAATGATCCTAATCACAACCTTTTCGCCGAAGTTGCCCGGCATAACGGACACACGCAAATCAATCGGTCTGCCTTCCACCAGCACGTGAATGCCGCCGTCCTGCGGCAGGCGCCTCTGGGCGATGTCCAGCTCAGCCATAATCTTAATACGTGAAACAATCGCGGGATGCATCTGATGAGGCGGGCAATTTTTTTCATACAACCCGCCATCGACCCTGTATCGGACTCGCAGCTTTTTGTCGTATGGCTCTATATGAATATCGCTGGCATTTTCCCGCACAGCATTATAAAGCAAATAATTGACCAGCTTCACGACAGGCGACTGACCGGCTATCTCTTCCAGATTGGTGATGTCCTGCGTGATATTCTCTATCAGCGTGAAATCTTCCAAACCCTTATCATCAATAATATCGTCTATAACAAAGACATTTGCAGCAGGCAAATACGTCTGTAACGTTGCCTTGATGTCTTTGGCCGTAGAACATACAACCTGAACTTTACAGCCGCTTATACGCTCTATCTCGTCTATCAAAAATACGTTCGTTGGCTCACTAACCGCCACCGTGAGCATATTGTGGACCTTGAAAAGCGGCAGAACGATATGCTCCTCAAGAAATTCCTTAGGCAAACTCTCGAGTATTTTTGGGTCACAAATCTTGGGGCCAACCTGCGCGTATGGAACGCCGTATGCCTCCGCCAGCGCCGAGGATATTTGATTCTCGGTGCAATAGCCCATCTCCACCAGAAGCTCACCGAGCAATTTGCGGTGGCCCTTCTCTTTCTGCTCGGCAAGGGCCTTTTCGATTTGCTCAGCAGTAACGACACCGTGGGCAAGCAGCACCTGGCCAAGCTGTATCTTGTTTTCCACCGCTATCTGAGCCATAGCTCTTTCATTTTCCTTAAAACACACGAAGGCGAGCGCCTTTTTATGCAAAACTCTTGACCGCCTGGGCAAGCTCCGTATAGCAGTCAAACTCGCTGGCCAGCCGCGTAATTTCCATAACTTTGGCGCAGTTCTCATCAAGCCCTGCCAGCCGAAGCTCGCATTTGTTCTCGCTGCAGTAGTCTCTCGCCCACAGTAATTGCTCCAGCCCCGCACTATCAATAAATCCCACCCCGCTCATATCAAGGACTATGCCTGTTTTGGGCTTGGTAATTATACCGGTGATTGTATTTCGAAATAGTTCAGCAACATCGCTGTCAAACTCGCCCTGCAATATAACCACCGCAACATTATTGTAATCTTGCGTCCTTATTTTCATCTGATTAATGTCCCCACGGCAGCGGTCCCATATTCCGCGAAACCGCTGCCCCCATAAATTTCACCGAATCCGCTCTGGATAACGTCCCAAAGCTGATAGACGTCACTATCAAGAAACGCTCTGGCAATCTTTTGGTCAAATTGTGTGCCTATTCCCTTTTCTATCTCAGCAAGTGCCTCCTCCACAGTCAGTGCCTCCCTGTAGGTCCGTTTTGATGTCATAGCGTCGAAGCTATCCGCCAACCCGACAATCTTGCCCGTGAGCGGTATCTGGTCGCCAACCAAACCCGCTGGATACCCCTTGCCGTCAACTCGCTCGTGGTGACACAACACGCCGGGGACAATGTCACGCATTTGCTTTATCGCACGCAAAATACCTGCACCTATTGAGGGATGCTTTTTTACGCGGCCAAGCTCATCCTCGGTCAGTTTTCCCTTCTTCCGCAATACGTCTTCATCTACACCAATCTTGCCTATATCGTGCAGCAATCCTGCCAAATAGATTTTGTGTATCTGTTCCTCCTCCATCAGCTCCTGGGCAGAAAGCTTTTCAGCAATCCACCTCGAAACAAACGCAACCCTTTCAGAATGACCACGGGTGTACTGGTCTTTGGCATCGATACTGCTTGTTAATGCCTTCAGCGAACCGATAAATAGCTCCTTCAGGTCGCTGAACAACCTGCCGTTTTCGATAAACACCGCGCAACTGCCGGCCACGGAATTAAAAAGTTTCACGTCCGTGCTGTCGAAATCCGCCTTGTCGATTCTGTTTATCGCAACCATAAGTCCCATTATGCAGTTGCCGTCTTCCGCTTTGCCTGCAAAACGGGTCTCTGATTTCTCTTTGCCGAACAAAGGCACCGCAATAATATTTTTTATATTATCCGGCCAATCATATCTGAAAGGGGCATCTACTTCGCTATCCAGCAGTGCCTCTTTACCATTGTTTACCTGCTCTATCAGCCGACTATGTAAAATGGCTGCCATCCGCTCATTTATATCTATCAGCCCTGAACCGGCAGCTACAACCAACTGCGGCTCATCGTCTATCGTCTTTTCCATCAAGATTGCAATGCCTTCCACAAGCACAATCGTGGTTAAGCTATCACAGGCCATTTGCAGGAAGTTGGCATCCGGCTCAGTAACCTTCATATTTGTGCTGAGCTTGTGAAGCAACACCAGCTCTTCATAAGTTTGCGCCAACTCGGTGCTCACTTTTTC
>CAZKOQ010000241.1:0-5391 GCA_964554425.1 uncultured Pirellulales bacterium
CAAATAAAAAGTGACAAATTTTTGAAAAAATCTTCTCCTGGCATGTTTCACAAGCTACTGGTCACAAATCACCACTCACAACTCACCAATCACCAATTAACCAATTATCTATTTTTCTTCGTGCCTTTGTGTCTTGGTGGCAATATTTTTCAAAAAATTTCGCGTTTTGCCCTTGACTTTTTGACCCTCATTTTTGCCCTGATTTTGAGGGTGGTTTAATTTTGGTGCAAATCGGTTCAATTCGTGGTTAATTTATGTCAAAAAGTATCTAAAACTGTTCAAAAAGTGCAAAAAACCATCAATTTCTGCAATTTTACATTTTTGCACCTAATCTCTTATCCATAATTAACTTACGTCAATTTTCCTCCATTTTCCTGCATCACCAAGTGTCCTTTTTGCCCACAAAATGCTCCCTTTTTACTCAGACATTATTACAACCCATATCCCCCATATTTTCTATTTTATCACCCACCAAAAGCTTAAAATAATCAATAATCACTTATCAATAGTCAATTTTTCTAGCCTGTCATCTTGGCGTAGTTCTCTTTTCCTCTATGTCAAAAATGGCACTCTGTCGCCCTCTACCGATGCAATCCGACCCAGAGCCATCACTTTTTCGCGGTCCACAACCATTGTCTTTTCAATAAGTTACGTTCCGAACATCCAAACGCCCCCATCTCAAAAAAAGAATGTGGTATATTTTTTGCTGTTTTAGTATAAATTATGTGTAATTTAACGACAGGACTATTTTCAATGCAGGCAAAATAAGGAGGCAAGCAATTATGGCAGCTAAACAATTGGCATTTGAATATGATGCAAGAGCCGCCCTGCTGGCAGGCGTAGAAAAACTGGCAGCAGCGGTCAAGTGCACCCTCGGCCCACGCGGCCGAAACGCTATTCTCGACAAAAGCTGGGGAGGCCCAACCGTCACTAAGGACGGCGTAACCGTCGCTGAGGAAATCGAGCTTATCGACAAAAATGAAAACCTTGGCGCCAAGCTCGTAAGAGAAGCCGCCAGCAAGACATCCAAGATTGCCGGCGATGGCACAACAACCGCAACAGTGTTGACCGAGGCGATATTCAAGGAGGCATATAAGAACCTCGCCGCCGGAGCCGATGGGATGGCGTTAAATCGTGGGATGCAAACGGCCGCAAAAGCAGTAATTGATATGCTGGCATCAATGGCAAAACCAATCAATATCACCAAACCCGATGACATTATTCATATTGCATCGGTGTCGGCCAACAACGATAGGGAAATCGGCAAGATTATGGCCGACGCATTCCAGCGGGTCGGCAAAGATGGTGTTATTACCGTTGAGGAAGGTAAGGGTTTTGAGACAACGGTAGAGTTTGTTGAGGGAATGCAATTTGACCGCGGGTATTTATCACCGCACTTTATAACCGACCCTGACAATATGGTCTGCGAGCTTGAGAAGCCATTTATTTTTGTCTATGAGGATAAAATCAGCAATGTGGCCAAGTTGATACCGTTGTTGGAAAAAGTCGCCAGGACGAAGAGGCCGCTACTTATCATTGCGGAGGATGTGGAAAGTGAGGCACTGGCGACACTTGTGGTCAACAAGCTAAAAGGTATTCTACAGATTGCGGCGGTGAAGGCGCCCGGCTACGGCGACCGCAGAAAAGCAATGCTGCAAGACATCGCAATTCTTACCGGGGCCGAGCCGATTTTCAAGGACCTCGGAATTGAGATGGAAAACATCAGCATCAAGCAGCTTGGCCAGGCCAAGAAAATAACTATCGACAATGACAATACAATCATTGTTGAAGGGGCAGGCAGCCAGGAGGCAATCAAAGGCAGAATCAAGCAAATCAAAGAAGAGATTGATGTTATAACCAGCGATTACGACCGCGAGAAACTTCAGGAGCGGCTGGCAAAACTGACCGGCGGCGTTGCTCAAATCAACGTCGGAGCTGCCACCGAAGCGGAGATGAAAGAAAAGAAGGCGCGGATTGAGGATGCGCTGCACGCCACAAGAGCAGCAATTGAGGAAGGCATTGTGCCGGGCGGCGGCGTTGCGCTTATCCGCTGTATGCATGCGGTCAAGCAGTTGAAGCTCGAAGGCGATGATAAGACCGGCGCTGACATACTTGTAAAGTCACTGACGACGCCATGCTACTGGATTGCGGCTAATGCGGGTGCAACTGCGAACTTGGTGGTCAGTAAGGTAATGGAAGGCAAGGGCGGCTTTGGATATAATGCAGATAGCGACAAGTTTGAGGACCTGTTAGAGGCAGGCGTTATCGACCCTGTGAAGGTAACACGAATTGCTCTGCAAAATGCCGTTAGCATAGCCGGCTTGCTACTGACAACCGGCTGCTTGGTTACGGAAAAGCCGAAGGAAAAAGAGGAAAGACCTCCGAGAGGACCAGGAATGAATGAAGATATGGATATGATGTAAGCGAAAAAAACGGGCGGCAAAAAACGGACTAAAGCAGACAAGAAGGCAATAAGATGGCTGTCAAAGCAATTCAGTCCCGAAGACGCAACTTTATATGCGCAATAGCAATCACCACACTGTGTATAGTGGTAATGTTGGGTTGCGCACGCGAAGCGACGAAACTGCCCGGCGGCAAGCGAACGCCGAACAAAGACGAGCGGATGAAGTGGTGGCGTGAGGCCCGCTTCGGGTTATTTATACACTGGGGTCTCTACGCGGTCCCGGCCGGGCAATGGAAGGACAACAAGAACCACGGCGAGTGGATTATGAACTCGGCTCACATACCCGTTAAAGATTATGAGCAATTTGCCCGGCAGTTTAATCCGGTGAAGTTCAACGCCGACAAGTTGGTGCAAATTGCACAGAAAGCCGGTATGAAATATATCGTGATAACCAGCAAACATCACGACGGCTTTTGCCTGTGGGATTCGAAGGTTACAGACTACGACATTATGGACGCCACGCCTCTTAAGCGGGATATCCTCAAGGAGCTATCGGTGGCGTGCAAAAAACAAGGGATTCGGCTCTGCTTCTACCATTCGATTATGGACTGGCACCATCCTGATGCACAGGGGCCGTTCTATCCGGAATACAATACCAGTCAGCGTTCGAATCCGAATTTTGCTCGATATGCCGAAAATTATATGAAGCCGCAGCTAAAAGAGCTGGTGACCAACTATGGGCCGCTGGGTGTGCTGTGGTTTGACGGTGAATGGATACCGGAGTGGACTGAGGAACAAGGCAAAGACCTGTATAAATATGTGCGCAGTTTGCAATCGGACATCATTATCAATAACCGTGTCGGCAAAGGCCGCAAAGGTATGGAGGGACTCAGTAAGAGCGATGAGGACGCCGGCGACTTCGGGACGCCTGAGCAGCAGATTCCGACGAAGGGACTGCCCGGGGTTGACTGGGAGACCTGTATGACTATGAACGACCACTGGGGCTACTGCCGGGCAGACGAAAATTGGAAGTCCACGGAAGACCTGCTGCAAAAACTCGTGGATATCGCCAGCAAGGGCGGCAATTTTCTTTTGAATGTGGGGCCTACTTCAGAAGGACTTATCCCGCAGCCGAGTATAGAGCGTCTGGCGGCAATGGGCGAGTGGATGAAGGTGAACGGTGAAAGCATTTACGGGACGACAGCCAGTCCACTCGGGAAGGTGCCGTGGGGACGGTGCACTGCAAAACGCGGCAAGCTGTATCTGCACATATTTGATTGGCCGAAAGATGGGAAATTAGAGGTGGCGGGTCTGAAAAATAAGGTCAAAAGGGCATACCTGTTGGCCGACAAAAAAACGAAGCTGGCAGTAGCCCGTGAAGGCGATGAAACTGTTGTGATAAATGTTCCTGAGAAGGCCATTGACACTATTGATACGGTGGTTGTGCTTGAAATAAAGGGTAAGCCGGATATTGCTGTGCAGGGACTAAAGCAGGCAAAAGATGGGTCTGTAACACTGCAGGCGGTGGATGCAGACATTCACGGCGATACAGCCCAATACGAATCGGGCAACGGCAAGGACAACATTGGATATTGGACAAACGCTCAAGATTATGTTGCGTGGGACTTCGAGGTAGTTGCTCCGGGCAGATTCAATGTCGAAATCACCTTTGCGTGCGAACAGGGTATTGGCGGCAGCGAATACAGCATCAACATCGCTGAACAGCAGCTTAGTGGAACTGTGCGCGAGTCCGGCTCGTGGACAAATTTTGTCAGCGAAAAACTCGGGACGGTGAAAATTGATAAGGCAGGGACATATACTCTGACAATCAGGCCAAAGAATATGCCGCGCGGAGCGGTGATGAATCTAAAGTCGATAACGCTTGTTCCAATAAAAGAATAAATTCGTTTTGAAGGACAAAGATTGCCACGTCCCGATAAACAACATCGGGACTCACAATGACAATTTTAAGGTTTATAATTGAAAAGGAGTGAGCTATGAAACTTGTACCGCTTGATGATAGAGTTGTGATAAAACAATCGGAAGCAGAAGACAAAACGGCAGGAGGCATCATTCTGCCGGACACGGCAAAGGAGAAACCGCAGATTGGCAAGGTGATTGCTACGGGGCCGGGGAAGCTATTAAAGAACGGCAATCGCAAGGAGATGTCGGTGAAGGCGAAAGATGAAGTCATCTATGCCAAATACATCGGCAGCGAGATTGAAATTGACGGCGATAAATACGTCATCCTGCAGGAAAGTGACATCCTGGGAGTTGTGGAAAAGTAAATTAGTGAGTGGTGAGTGGTTAGTGGTGAGTAGTCAGAAACAAAGATTTTTAAGAGGTAATACAAAATGGCAAAGCAATTAATGTTTGACAATACGGCACGAATGCACCTAAAAGACGGCGTATCCCAGTTGGCTCACGCGGTCAAAGTTACGCTGGGGCCTACCGGTAGAAACGTCATATTGCATAAGAGCTGGGGTTCTCCGAGGGTAACAAAGGACGGGGTGTCGGTCAGCAAAGAGATTGAGCTGCCTCAGCCATTTCAGAATATGGGCGCGAAAATGGTCAATCAGGTCGCCACCAAGACAAGCGACACCGTCGGCGACGGGACGACGACCTCGACTGTTCTGGCGGAGGCGATTTATGCAGAAGGCCTCAAGCACGTAACAGCAGGTGCAAACCCGATGGCCCTTCAGCGTGGGATAAGCAAAGCCACTGAGGTTGTGTCCAAATTTATTCAGTCGGTCAGCGTTCCCGTGAAAGGACATAGTGACATTGCCAAAGTGGGAGCAATAAGCGCAAATAACGACCCTTCGGTCGGCGAAATTTTAGCAAAAGCATTCGATAAGGTCGGCAAAGAGGGCGTCATCGAGATTGAAGAAGGCAAAGGGATGGAAAATGAGCTAAGCGTGGTAGAAGGACTGCAGTTCGATAAAGGTTACATCTCGCCATACTTTCTCACCAATGCCGATACGCTCGAA
>CAZKOQ010000242.1:0-5343 GCA_964554425.1 uncultured Pirellulales bacterium
CCCCAGATTGAAGGTTTTTTTTCGCCGTCAATATATATCTTCTCGTCACCTTCACCGAACCAGGCAGGGCTGCGCGTCCGCACCGACAGGACCGTGCCCACATAATGCCCTTTGCCTTTTGTCTCCAGCAACACATAGTCTTTGCCCTTTTGCGCAGGATATTCCTGCCGGTATTGCGCATAGAAATAGGGCGTATCCTTTGGCAATCCTTTCTTCTTTATCCAGTCGATATTATAGTAGAGTAAGCTGATGGGTTTTTCTGCCTGGTTGACTATCTCGATTCGCGCGGATTTGCGAAACGGCATATACCAGAAGCAATTGTAGGAATCTGCGTCTTCAACAATCACAGGCAAGCTAATCACCTCACTGCGTTTGCCGAAACAGTTCGCAAAGAAATCCCCAACGGGTGCTTCCACAGCCGGCCTCGCCTTTCCATCCCAATAAATCCGCAAAAGCATCTGCTGATGGTCAGCCGAGCCGTTCTTCGCCCAGGGATGCGGCTCAGGGCCCAAAAACGTCATCCAGATATGCGTGATTACGCCAGGCCCTTGGACATCCATCAATACCTTTGTCTGGCCTGGTGCGACGTTACTATTATCGTGGTTGCTGTTGGGGTCCGGCTCATCGCTCGCAGGTAACTTCCCTGTAGAAGTAACCCGCATACTGCGACCGCTCTGTGGCCGGGCCAATTCCTCCAGAAAACTCGCACCACAATCACACGGTATTACCGCCGTAAGAATAATCCACCATACAAAAATTCGACACCGCAACATTACGCTCATACGCCGCTCCGGACAAATCATCATTCCGCTCAAAATCTACAAAACAAACGCTGGCATTATAAAACCAGTAAAAACCGTCATATCTATCTTTCAACACTCTCAAAAAGAAGGTTTCATATTAGCTAATTTCACCAATTTCGTTAAAAAATATTGATTTCAAAACCACCCTTTACTTCTCAACTTTATTGGATTTGAGCATATATTCAAGAGGAAAACCATCCCTTTCGTAAATACGTAGCACGACACCTCGCTCATCCTTTAGGACCTCAAAATTACCCGGCGAATCCTCCCATCGTAAATTTTCGCCTATGAACACATTACGTTGGTTTTCAAAACATGCACCGACAAGTTTATCAATTTCCTCTTTTTCCATACCACGGAAGCCCTCGTGCTCTTTGGCCAAAATCTGCATTTTCAGAGCTACCTCCCGAGTGAAGCGAAATCTATGATACAGACGCCCAGATTCTGTTCTGACCTCGACTTTCGGCAGAACCAAATATATAGTCCCCCAAAGCAATATTGAAAACAATGCGGACGGTATTATAACCCTTTTTATATAGAATTTCCTGCCACCGTCTCCTTTAATTTTATTGTAAAAAACTGCTGTCAAAAGGAAAGGTATAAGACACCAGGCGCCTAAGCAGAACATCTGTCCAACCCCTGAAGCGCCGCGGTGACTATAATAGTGTCTGCGAAACGGTCTGCATTCCTTCAATCCCAAAATAATATCCTGACTCATCTGGTTTGGACTAAGTGTGCCGCATAACTTACTCAAAACACATCCATCCCACATCTGTTTCTTTGCATCCGGGTGTCCAATATGCTGACTATATTTCTTTCCCAAAAATCCTGGGACAAACTGCTTACTAAGATAATCTCGTCTTGCTTCTGCTGAAAAATGATATTGGTCACAAAGCTCTAAGGGCAATCGCTCACATTCCGCTCGTTTATCAGAAATCACAAAAAGCTCCAAATAAACCGGCGAACCTACCGTTGATGTAAGACGTATCGGGTATATCAGCTTGTCACTGGCAAAAGCCATACTTATTGGATGAGGCCTGCTATATCCATCGCCATCTCGCTTTAACTTTGCAGCAACAAAATACCAGCCTTTAACAATATAGTCGGATACTATCTGCCTGTCTTTCTCCTCCAATCCAGTAAAACCGTTATCACCAAGCCATTTCTCTAGCGCTTCGGCACTATTGGCTTCGAGAACCGCCAACTCATAACTTCCTATTTCCTGCATCTGGTGGACCTTAACCCCTGAGATTGGGCCAGCAATTCCAACACCCCCCTGCCAGCCAGCTTTACCTAAAAAGCCGACGAAGAAGAACATGAACAAATCAACAATCAATAACACAAGGAAAACATTAATCAGAAAGCTACTAACTCTCTTGGGCCTTATTGCAAACACAAACAGATAGCACAAACTAAGCGTTGCCGACACTATATAAAATGGCCCGAGCAACTCTCTAAGGTCGTGAGTTATCTTAGGCCCAATTGCCAAACTCAACGTTTTGATAAGGCCTGGTGACATCTTTGCAAATTCTATCGGCTTAGAAGGAAGCGGCACCACCCACCCAAATTCCTGTCCTTGCCCATCAAATGCGGACTCAACTGTCAACTTTTCCACCCCATCTTTGAAAACTAATATAGCCCTTTGGCTCGGAATCTTCGGAGGCACCTTATAAGCCCTTTGGGGATAATATTTCCCATCACCATAAACGCTCGGTGCATAAAACATAAGTATCAGGACAATAACCCTATGCACAAATCCAGAATACTCACCTGACAATCTCCGCTTTCTCATTATCTTCCACCAAAAACTCACCAAATGTTTATTGCAATTTACAGTAAATTTCTACGGGCTTACGCCCGTAGCATTTGCCGCAACAGGCTTTGCCTGTCCGCCTTCGGCGGATAACTTCATCTACGGGTTTACACCCGTAGGATTGCGGCGGAATGCTAAATCTTATTAACCAAACATTCTTTAGCTTCCTGTGTGTATTGAACGATACTTCTTACATAATTGCACGTTTGGCCTTTCCAGAGCCAATTGAGAATCTTGTCAACATCCGAATCGCTTAGTTTACGCCAGTCTGTAAAATGCAAATCGCCGGGCAGATTGTATTCTTGCGCCTTTTTCAGCAGAACAGCGATACCAGCTAACGCTCCTAATGCCATATTCTTCGGCTCGATGCCATACTCCAGCGCCAGTTGCATTGTGCCGAATATCCGCTCGTTTATTCCGAGCTTGCGAACAACATCGCGGCAGACGCGAGCCACCGTATCCGCCAGATATGGATTGGTCATACGTTCAAGTAAGTCCTCCGCGTAATTTTTGCAACCGGCTTCAGTAAAAAGCTCATCCCCAAGATTAGCATATTTTTTTATAAGCGCTGCACCGGACTCCTTCAAAAAAGCATCCCGTCCGATTTGCATTATGTCACCATTCCCCTTGACCTCCGTCATCTTTGTATATCCCTTGACGGCGGCAATAAAGCCAAGCAAAGAATGGATGGCATTGTGGCCATACAGCTTTGCCTCCTCAAAAGGCAGCAGGTTTTCCTTTTCAATAAACACTTCGATGCCCGGCCTGAAATTAGTAATCCGTGTGCGTGTTACCAGAATCCGATTAAACTCCTCCACCAAAAAAGCCCGCTTGATGGCCGGCGTTATGGTTTTGAGTTTCAACTCCGCGATTTCATCGCCATCGTCAACGACCCTGCTCATTTTGCCGATTACTGTATTGAGAAACTGAACCCTGTCCCGTGATATGACACCGGTTTTTTTTCTAACAGCATCCTGGAGTATCTCCGCAGCGTGATTGTGATTTTCTGCGGTATAAATTATTGTCGCCTTTGCTTTGCTATTCTTCAAACCACCTGCTATCAATGCAGCAACGCTGTCATAGAAATTTATTGAAGGTAAGCAGGTAGTGATTTCTGTGGATTGAGCTAACACTTCAAGAAGAATTTGATTATCCGCCGGGACATTAGGATTAAGTAGTTCGACGCCGTCTATCTTTTGCGCCTCGATGCCATCGGTTTTAGCAACATTGACGTAATAGCTTCCTTTATTAGTTCTAACCGCATCAACGATAGACTGGTCAATCTCAGCGGCAACTATCCGTGAGAAGTTTCCGCTTTGAAATGCCTCTTTGGCAAACAGCCCACTCTGGATTGGCCCAAATCCGAAACCAGTGAATATATGCTCCGCCATAATTATTAACCCATCACGCATCAAATGATGGGTGTCATTTTGAGCGAAACGAAGTGAAGCGAAAAATCTGGCTTACGAAAGAAAAATCGCATTTGCTACCCAGATGCTTCACTTCGTTCAGCATGACAACCCTTCAAATCATAATTAACGAGCACTATTGACCTGCGACTTTTAGAAATTGGTTTATCAACTTTTTGTCCGTCAGAACCGTCATTTCCAGTTCATACATCCTGCTTTTTCCCGGCGCGATGTAAATGAGTGACTTTTGCTCTCTTGCTTTTTTCTGGCCGATTGGCGGATTTGTCCCCGGCTCAAGAGCCGTTACATATTCCCCTGGCCCCCAGTGCTGCCAATTGGCCAGACAAGGTAACTGCCTCTTTTTGTATCTCATAACAAGGGCAAGGCCGAGCTGACGGTTATAAAGGCCGACGGTGCAAATCCCATTTTTGTCAGCATCTACATCAATAAACCCGCAGGCCTCACCGCCGCCCCTGTGACTATCCATCGGCTTCCGGCATTTTCGGAAATTGTGCTTGCTATTGAATATGGCGTTATCCATATCAAGACCGCGGGATGTGCACTTGCCCTTCCATACAATCTCCGTCCCTTCATCAACCAACGGCCAGCCGAAGTTGCAATGATATAGTATCATATTCGGCTGCGGAGTATTGCCTGCATTTGTAACAACATCGCGGATTCGAATAGCCGGCTCGCCGAGCGTGCTTGATATAGTCCGCCGTAACTGGAGATTCGGCCCGAATACGCGAGACTCCTTCACAACACCGGTAACGCTCATCTCTGTCTTGCCTGTCACAAGGTCCGGCTGCACAATCGACTCAATGCTGGCGGGGATATTGCTCACCCGACCGTGCAGACCACGCTCACCGGATTCATCGGTTTCTGGGCCGCCGACGTGCGTCAGGCCGCAGGTTGTCAGTAATCCGCCGGCAAAGGAATACAGCCACTCCAAACCTCGGTTGGCATCGGGTCGTGGAGCGGTTACGCCGGCGTGGCTTAACCAGGCAAGCCCGTATTGGTTATAGAAAGCATCGACAATATCCAGCCCTCTGTCGATAACCACTTTGTATCGAAGTCCGCCGCCGGTATTCACCCAGGCGATATGGGTCCCCTTGCCTAAGCCATCATCTAACACAGAGGTTTCGATGCCGCCAATCTGGGCACAATTACCGACTTTATCTTGCCAGTTAAATTTAGGGTACTTTGCCGCCATTTGTATTCCTTTCTTTTGCCACCAAGACACAAAGACACCAAGTTTTTTTTATTTATAATTTCTTTGTGACCTCGTGCCTTCGTGGCAATTTTTTCCTTTCTTTTT
>CAZKOQ010000243.1:0-5320 GCA_964554425.1 uncultured Pirellulales bacterium
AGAGTAAATAATCTACC
The DNA here is from genome assembly GCA_964554425.1 of uncultured Pirellulales bacterium. Taxonomy (GTDB): domain Bacteria; phylum Planctomycetota; class Phycisphaerae; order Sedimentisphaerales; family Anaerobacaceae; genus CAYWXK01. Next base: position 18 of record CAZKOQ010000243.1, read on the forward strand.
TAAGGAAATTGAAAGCGGGACTCTCTATCGTCTTTACTCGGAAGAGGAGCACATCGTCCAAAGCGGAAGTTTCCGAGATGGGATTCGCGGCTTCGGCGTCCATATATACGCCACTACCCGACGCTTCGAGGCAAAGTAAATAAGGGTCTTTCGCAGATTATCTGAAGGGTCGTCATTGCGAGTCCCAACATGTCGGGACGAAACAATCTCCTTCGGCAAAAAACGCTTATTTGGTTAGATGTTCCAGGATTTCAGTTTGAGATTACTAACCAATTGGTGTGCTAAGCGAGTTGGTTCCGGCAGGCGATACCGCGGCGCACAGGCGAGAATAATTCTTATCGCATCCTCCAACAGACACTTGTTGCCCACTGATACAAAAACCGGCTTGACGTTGGTTCTTGTTCGAACTACGGCGCCGATTGTCTGGTCGGCATCTTTTAGCGCACTAAAGCTCCCCCTCTGCGCCAGCGGTTCTTCAAAGACACCAACCAGTCGGCTCTTTGCACAGCCGATGGTCGGCTTATCGAAAAATAGACCTAAGTGAGATGCAAGACCTAATCGACGGGGATGGGCAACACCCTGTCCATCTATGATGAATACATCGGGCAGTGTCTTGAGCTTTGCAACCGCAGCGATGCAGGCAGGTGCCTCCCGGAAGGAAAGCAATCCGGGAATGTAAGGAAACGTTACCTTTAGCACAATGGTTTCTGTTTCAACAATTTTTAAATCGGGTAAATTAACGACAACAACAGCAGCAAAAATACGCTGTCCGTCTTTACTGAAGGCGCAATCAATCCCCGCCGCCAGCCCCGGCTTTTTTTTAACAGGCACAAAGCGCACCCTGCCGGCCAGTTGCTGCTGGAGGTCTCTTGCCTGCGAATATGAAAAATTCCAGTTGTGCAGATTTTTCATCGGCTATCATTATGTGGACGTATTAATCCGTCATACCGGGATATTGCACCGCATTTATATACCCATTTACTCTTTAGCATACTTGGTCGTCAAGAGCACCGTTCAAAAAGCCGGTCCGCCGGACGTTTCAAAAAGTTTTATTTATCACTTGCCCGCAAGAGCTGGATAATGTATAGTTCTTCTTGCGTAAAAAAGCAAAAAAAATAGGTTGTTCGCTTTATCAGGGCAGGCAATATGGCAGATTTGAAGGCGTTAGCTGATGCGGTTATCAACGGCAACCAGAGTTCTGCGGTAGAGCTTACAAAGGCCGCTCTCAAAGAGAAAACACCGGCCAAGAGTATTCTCTATGATGGGCTAATCGCCGGTATGGACACCGTCGGGGCCCGCTTCAAAAAGAACGAAATCTACATACCGGAGGTCCTCATCGCCGCGAGGGCGATGAAAATGGCGATGGAAGTCCTCGAGCCGGAGCTTATAAAGGCGGGCGTTAAGCCCATCGGAAAGCTGCTGATAGGAACGGTGCAGGGCGACCTGCACGACATCGGCAAGAATCTTGTCGCAATGATGCTTAAGGGCGCGGGCTTTGAAGTCATTGACCTCGGCGTTGATGTCGGGGCGGACAAATTCGTCGAGCGGGCCAGAGCCGCGAGTGCTCAGCTAATCGGTATGAGCGCACTTTTGACTACGACGATGCCGAGTATGGAAAAGACCGTAAAAGCCCTGAAGGCCGCCGGAGTCCGGGCCAAGGTTATGATAGGCGGCGCGCCTGTAACGCAGGGTTACGCCGACAAAATCGGAGCGGACGGCTACGCACCCGACGCTGCCTCTGCCGTCGATTTGGCCAAAAAACTTGTCGCCTGACCGTCAGGATTTATAATTCAGAAAGTAGAATAAGAAATTCATAATTCTGACTCCTGTCTTCTGTCTTTTGTCTCCTGACTTCTGCTCCGCGAAATACAGATACGATATGCGAGATACGAGATTATGCGGCAAATAAAAAATCCAAATTTGGCGGAGTTGCTGATGCAACTGCATTTCGCGCCGCAAAAGCAGCGCCGTAAGCAGCTTGAGGCAGCCGAGAAGCTCTGCGGAATCATCGGCAAAAACAAGGAATACCCTTTTGAGTTCGTATGTTTTCGCATCACAGGTTTCAGCCCTAAAAAAGCAGACGCCGGTCAGCTTATAAAAGGCGATGAGCTTCTGGAGGACCTGCGGATTTTCATCTCCAAGCTAAGCGGCCAGGTCGCCGCCCTCGCGTCCGAACAAGGCGAAAAGGTCCGCTCTATTGAGCAGCTTGCCGAAATACTGGGTGTTTCTACAAAGACAATTCACCGCTGGCGAAAACGAGGCCTGATTGCGCGAAAGTTCGTCTTCGACGATGGCGTCAAACGCCTGGGATTTTTGCAGTCCTCATTTGACCGGTTTCGTGCGGCAAATCCTAAGCTTATAGGCAAAGCAAAGAAATTCACTCGACTGACAGTTAAGCAAAAAAAGCAGATGATTAAGGAAGCCGCCCGGCTCGCTGCCCGCACGAATCTATCCCGCTATCGAATCATTGACAAGATAGCGGCTAAATTCGACAGGGTCCACGAGACCGTCAGATACATAATCTTAAACTGTGAAAAGGCCTATCCCGACAAGCCCATCTTTAGAAAGCCCTCAGGAGTAATTGGCACAGCACAAGCAGCCGAAGTCCACCGGCTCTTTTTGCAGGGCCGCAGCATCGAGGATTTAACAAAGCGGTTTGACCGCAGCAAAAGCTCGATATATCGAATTATAAACCAGCGAAGGGCAAAGGAGCTGCTTGCGAAAAAAATCGATTTTTTACCCAGCGATGAATTCAACCAGTCGGACGCAAAGGAAAAAATCCTCGGCGCCTCGCTCTGTATCATAAGGCCGACACCAACGGTAGTAGTGAAAGCTGCTGAGCCGTTTGAACCGACCGGCAAGTCCGCCTTTGGCGGACTACCGGAATATCTGCGAACGCTTAAAGACGCGCCCGTGCTCAGCAGGGACCGTGAAGCAGAACTGTTTCGCAGATACAACTATCTCAAATATCTCGCTTCCGCCGCCAGAGCCGGCATAAGGCCGGAGCGCACGCCCAGCGCTGTCCTGAAACAAATAGAAAATTATTTAGCCGAGGCGGATACGATAAAGAAAATGATAATTGAGGCGAACCTGCGGCTGGTCGTGGGCATCGCAATGAAACACACCATTACGGGAGCAAATCTGATGGACTTAATCAGCAGAGGAAACCTCTCGCTGGTGGAAGAGGTCGAGAGGTTCGACTACACGAAAGCATATCGGTTCGGCAGGCGTGTCGGCTGGGCCATTGCAAAGGAATACGCACGCAGGATTCCTTCTGCCCTCGCTCGGGCCGGTAAAGTGGCAGCCGCCTTGTTGGCTCGTATGGGGACGGCCGAAGGCGAGCTACAAACAGCGGCGGACATCGCAGCCATCGAAAAGGCGCGCCAGAGTCTCACCCAGGTCATCAGCAACAATCTCACTGAACGCGAGCAGTATGTCATCCAGAACCATTTTGGCCTGCTGGGTTCGCTGGTAAAAAAGAAGAAAAAAACGCTCAAACAAATCGGAGATGAGTTGGAACTGAGCAAAGAAAGAGTCCGCCAGATTGAGCTTATCGCCCTGCAGAAGTTAAGGCAATCCCTCAGCCCCCAGGAATTCGAGCTACTGACCGGCTAATCTTGAAAATATGGGTTATAACATACCCAGTATAACCTCAATTGCCTCGTAAATGGCTGCTGTCGCCAGAACAATTGCTACCAGCAAATTACCTCTGATATTCATCAGCAATGCCTTGCCGTATCGACGTAGTATGCTTGGGCCTTCTGCCTTGCTGCAAAGATAAACCAAAATAAGCACGCCGAAGAACGTAGCTATAATGTATGCCTCGCCTTCGAGCAGGATTGTGAAGCTATGCGGGAGCATCGCGCCGGCGAGAGTATCAAAAGTTGGAGCCAGCAGCACCCCCCACATCATAGCTCTGAAAATAGCGGTCAATACCCCCACTGCTGGAATGATAATAGAAGGGATGGTGATATAAGCCAGAGACCCAAGAAAAAGATTGATAGCAAATGTGGTTGCGGCGGCTATTGGGATATTTTTGCTCATATATGCCTTGCCCGCTACGCCAAGAGGACCTGAGCCATCCTCTATTTGAGACTTTATCCCTGCCAATAAACAGGCCTGAAGCTCCGGAAGACAATAAGCCACAAGGATAAACAAAATAGCGACTCCAAAGTAAGTAAAATGTAAGCCGATGAAAAGATGTTTGAATCTACTTATTTCTGCCAGAGGCGGATGCAGCCACTTATTAGACACCCTGTCAGCCAGAAGGCAATATGTCTTAAAAAGTGCCAGAGAGCCCCCCAGAAAAAGAAGCGACATCCCCAGGACATAAATATAAAAAGGACCCCATTGCGGTCGAATCATTGGGCCATAAGCGGTAAATTGCAACTTTGGGAATACGTTTTCAAGCTGCTGACGAACGTTTGAATCAGTCAGTTGCTCTTTTGGCAATTTAATGACATAGGCATTCTGAACGGCTACCTGATTGGGGTCGAACAATTCCCTCGCTATTGTGCTATCGCTAAAAAGGTAGCTATCTACAAAAAGCCGAACATCCTTCTTAAATTGTCCAACCACGTCAAATTTGTAACCATTAACGGTAACATTATCTTTGTTCTTTATGCAGTAGCCGGCCACCACCTCATTGGCATCGGGCGAAGGAAAACGTCCCCATTCAAGCATCTGGGTTGTAAAATCAGAAGTAACGTCGGGATAAAAAACGAGTTTTTCCTGGAAGCAGATGCGATAGGACTGCTCAATATGCGGGCCGAAATTGCGAGCCAAAACTGTAAAACTCTGTGCCCGGCGGGACATTGGCAAAAGGCGGATGGGTCTTTTGACATATTCTAATCCTTCAGCTTCTAAATTCGGGTCGGCATTGCTGATATACATAAAGGCATATTTCCACGGAGAACTGGGCTGATGCTGATAGTGGAAGTATGAAAAGGCCATCAGAATAAAACCAACCGCTGCTACGATTAGCCAGTTAATTAGTCCTTTCATTGGGCATCTTCCTTAAAAAATTCTTTATTTGTCAAGAACTACCAAAAACTATGACGTGACTATAGAAAAGCTTAGGCCATTAACCATCTAATTTTTAGAAGAAGGGTTCTTGCCTGTCAATTCTGAAGCGACGCGGTCGATGTTTTCCATCTCGGCTTCCACAAGTTCACGCACGTGCGCCATATAGTCGGACCCCTTCCCGATAAACTAATCTATTGAACTTAGTATTGCGTGAGAGGTCTATGAGGTCAACAGGTTTAGACAGGCCAAAAAGCAGGTCTCCATAGAAGCTAAAGAAT
>CAZKOQ010000244.1:0-5309 GCA_964554425.1 uncultured Pirellulales bacterium
GCCCGGCGCAGAATTCTCTTGTAGCTCGAAGGCGTGTTTGATTGCCTTTTTGGCCTTGCGGATTTGAGCAGGACCGCTGAGGGCGCAGCGCTCAATATAGATTGCCCCGGGCAGTATTGCCAGCAGCTCGGATACTTGCAGTGGGTAACCATCGCTTGCGGCGGTTCGGCCTTTTTCAGTTGTTGCTGTTACCTGGCCTAAAATAGTTGTCGGCGCCATCTGGCCGCCCGTCATTCCAAAGATGGCGTTATTGATAAAGATAACGGTTATCTGCTCGGCTCTGTGAGCGGCGTGGATAATCTCTGCTGTTCCAATAGCCGCCAGGTCGCCGTCGCCCTGGTAGGAGAAGATTATTTTGTCAGGGTTGGTTCTTTTCATTCCTGTCGCTACCGCCGGGGCCCTGCCGTGTGCAACCTCAATCATATCGACATCGAGATAATTATACGCCAGCACTGCACAGCCGACAGGCGCTATGCCAATAGTGCGGTCGTGTATGCCCAGCTCATCAATCGTTTCTGCTATCAAGCGATGTGCAATGCCGTGCCCGCAGCCGGGACAATAATGCGTCGTGCAATCTTTAAGCGTTGGTGTTCGTATAAATACCTTTTGCATTTTTATCTTTTTCGTTTTTTGCTTTTTGCGGGTATAGATAATTGCCTGATTTTTTCCAGAATCTCATCAACGGTCGGGATGCCGCCGCCGGGTCGGCCATAGAATAATACCGGTGATTTTCCTGCGACGGCCAATTTCACATCCTCAACCATTTGGCCGTTGCTTAGCTCAACAACAATGAAAATGCGGAACTCGTCGGCGGCCTTGCCGATTTGCTCCATCGGAAATGGCCAGAGGGTGATGGGACGAATCCAGCCGACTTTAATTCCCTCGGCCCTCGCTTTGTCCACAGCCCCCCGCACAATCCTGGCAGCAATACCATAAGCGACAACCACAAGCTCAGCATCATCAAGGGCATACTCTTCGCAGAGCACCTCGCTTTTTTCGACCTGTTCATATTTGGCTTTTAGCTTGTAATTCAGCTTTTCCAATACCCCTTCGCCGAGCCATAGCGAGCGGACGATGTTTTGGGGCCTATCCTTTGCTCCGGTCAAGGCCCAGTCTTTACGGGGCAGCTTCCGCCGAGGTTTTTTCTCCAGCACTATCGGCTCCATCATCTGGCCCAGGATGCCGTCGGCGAGGACAGCGACGGTCATTCGATACTGGTCAGCTAAGTCGAATGCCAGCGGCATACAATCAGCCAGCTCCTGGACGCTTGATGGCCCGAAGACAATGGTTCGATAGTCGCCGTGTCCGCCGCCGCGTGTGGCCTGGAAATAATCGGCCTGTGATGGTGCGATGTTGCCTAAGCCCGGCCCGCCTCGCATTACGTTGACGACCACCGCCGGCAGCTCCGCGCCCGCCAGATAGCTCATTCCCTCCTGCATTAGACTTATGCCGGGGCTGGATGAGCTTGTCATTGCTCTTTTGCCCGTGGCCGAGGCGCCGAAGACCATATTGATTGCGGCTAATTCGCTCTCGCACTGCACGAAAACCCGGCCTTCTTCCGGCATCCTTCGCGACATATAGGCGGGGATTTCATTTTGCGGCGTTATAGGATAGCCGAAATAGGCATCGCAGCCGGCAATAATGGCCGCCTCCGCGAGCGCCTCGTTACCACACATTAAAATCCGTTCGCTCATATTTGAAATAAGAGTTTAGCCACAGAGCACACAGAGCACACAGAGGACACAGAGAAATGAATTAGAAAAACAGTGTAAATTCGTGTGAATGCGTGTGAATCCGTGTCTTAAATCAACAATGTCAATCCGTGTCTTTTTCATTACGTTATATGCTATTATGCTGCAACACCTTCTTTTTTCACGTTCAAAATAAAAGGGGAATTGTAATTATCATAGAAACGTTCGGGTACTACTATTACTGAAATGTGTTCACCTTCATCAAGCAGTATGTCAAACAGAAGGTCGCTCAAGCTTTCTCTGACTTCAAAAGGATTTAGGGACTGGTCAACCAGCACAAGTATATCAATATCGGAGTCCCTTGTCGCCTCACCCCTTACAAAAGAGCCATATAATATGACCTTCCTGATTTTTCCCCCATACATCTTCACCAGATGTGCTTTTATTCGATTTATCAAGGATTTTATTCTTTCATCCATTTTATCCATCTCTTAAAGCCCGCCGGACGAATTTTCGGATTCAGAATTTCGGACGACAACTCGAGCATGTCTGAGGTTCCCCGAAGGGAAATTTTGGCTGAAGTGCCAAAGACGCAAGGCTGGATATGCTCTGTTTCGCAAAGTTCCGCTTAAAAACGTCCTTAAAAAGTTCTCCTTTCCAAAATTCAAAGGACTCTTCTACGGCTTTTCCTTAATGAGATTGAAACTTCCTTTCCCTTTAGATTTGACAGCTACTACTTTGTTTTCGCAAAAGACTTCAATTGCCGCATCCGGACAGATTATGGCACACACGGCGCAGCCAGTGCAATCAGAATTAGTCGCTTCAGCAGGAAAGTAGCCGCTTTTGTTGGATTTCTTGGAGATAGTGATGCCGCTTTTAGGGCACACCGCTATACATAAGCCGCAGCCCTTGCACCGCTCAATATCTATAATTATCTTACCAGCCATTTCTTTGTTCTGCATATATCGTTAATGGTTCGTAGCTCATTGTTCGTTGTGCGGATTGTAACAAGATTCGGGGCTATTGTAAAATCAAAAATGGCCAAACACATTGTGTTAGTGTTGCTTTTGGAATTGTTCGCTTCTGTTTTACTTCTGGTAAAAAACCGGATGCTTTTCGTCAAAGTAAATATCTTGTTCACTTGCCACATCTTCCGGCTTAAGGCCTATTAACTTTAGGGGGTTATAGAAGCCCATTTCAATCAGCTCATCTGTGCTGGCGAGGTTTAGTGAAGCTAAGTGGTTCATACATTGCAACATTGTCGCCGATGAGCCGCACAGATACCCTGTTTGCGGGTCGGACAATCGGCCGGTCTTCTCTAATATCACCTTGTGCCCCAGAGTTTCATACCTGCCCGGGGGCAAACCCGCTAATGACGAAGCATCGCTTATCACGATGCAGCGATGCGGGCCTTTTGTCCGGATGATAGTTTTCAAGACCGCCGGCGGCAAGTGGTGGCCATCGGTTATTATCGTTGCGACAAGACCGTCTTCAGCCAGAGCTGCCCAGATAGGATTGTGGTGTCTATTGATAACCATTGGCACGCCGTTACCAAGATGTGTAATCGCTCTGGCACCTGCACGCACAAGCTTAGCCAAATCTTCTTCATTTGCCATTTGATGGCCAAGCGCAACTGTGATTCCGCGGCTTACCGCATAGCGGGCCAAATCTTCTGCACCTTCTAATTCTGCTGCTACGGTTATTAGCTTTACCTTGCCGCCTGCCCAGGCGAGCAGCTTTTCAAGATAAGCGATGTCCGGTTTTCTTGTCCATTTAGAATTGTGTGCGCCTCTTGCGCCATCCTGACCGGATATGAACGGACCTTCGATATGAATACCAAGCAAGCGACCGTGAAACTCTGGTTGCTCCATTACGCTAGACATTATCGCTAAATTGCGCTTATAGACCTCATCAGGGCTTGTGATTATAGTCGGCAGAAAGCCGGTGGTGCCGGCTTCGAGCAGTTGTCGGCAGGCACGGATAAAGTCCTCCTGCGTCAGAGCGATACTGGAAAAGTCCACGCCTTTGTAACCATTGACCTGCAGGTCAACCAATCCGGGTATTTTCATCAGCTAAATCCCTTTTGGTTTTGTCGAAAGCAGCGACGCCGCGTCTTCATCCATAAATATCTTGCAGTTTTTGTGCCTTTGCAATATCGAGGCGGGGCACATATTTATTACCGGCCCTTCAAGGGCATTTTTTACCGCCTCGGCCTTGCGTCTCTCCGGCACGGTAACAATGAGGCAATCGCTTTTCATAATCTGCCGAATGCTCATAGATATTGCCCGTCGCGGCACCTGCTCTAATGTCGCAAACCATCCCTCGCCCAACTGCTGCCTTCTGCATCTTTCGTCCAGCTCCACAATAATATATGGCTGCTGGGTCTGGAAATCCGCAGGCGGGTCATTGAACGCTAAGTGCCCATTCTCCCCGATTCCCACCAGTGCTACATCTATCGGATGCGCAGCGATAATAGCATCTAATCGGAGGCATTCCTGTTTTGGGTCGTCGGCGTCCCCCTGAACAAAATGCGCCGCCTTCAAGCCCGGCACCTTATCAACAAAATGCTCTTTTAGATACCTTCTGAAGCTGGCGGGATGATTGGCCGGCAGTCCTATGTATTCATCGAGGTGAAACATCGTAACTCTGGACCAATCAATTCCTTTGTCAGTTATCAGATTTTCGAGCATATCAAGCTGACTCGTCCCTGTCGCCAGAATGATGTTGGCCTGGCCATTTTGTTTTATTGCGTCCTTGATAGCTTTCGCTGCCTCGGTCGCAGCCGCCTTTCCGGCCTGATATTTGGTCTTGTAAATAAATTTCTTCATAACTTTCTACTCCAATTAAGTTTGCAGCAATAATACGAAATTTGCTAACCGCTGTCAAATCCTGGCATACCGCATTGACGCGTCCTTCGCAAATATTATTTACATTTGCTCTTTACAGGATACGAAGTTGGAGTTGATAATTTCTTTCTATAAGTGCCGTGACAACGCATATTGGTTTTTTTTGGCAAAACCGAAGTCAGCAAATAGAGGTGAAATATGATTAGTAAAAGAATCATTGTGCTGTTGGTCGCTTTGACCTGTATCTGGGCGAGTTTAGTGCAAGCCAGGGAGACGACTGCCGACTCTCCTGCGGTTCTTGCATCACTCGACAAAGGTCATCCGCGGCTGATGCTCAAAGACAAGGATTTGGAAAATCTTAAGCAGCAATACGCAAGTGATAAGGTTCTGCAAAAGTGCTTAAAGGATGTGCTTGAGGAAGCGGATGCGTGTCTGGACAGGCCGATGCTCACGTATGATAAAATCGGGCCGCGACTTTTGCACGTCAGCAGAGAATGTCTTAATAGAATATATGCCCTTGGCCTTGCCTATAGATGGACCGGCGAGGAAAAGTATGCCAAAAAGGCGGTTGAGAACCTGCTGACCGTCTGCGCTTTTAATGACTGGAACCCGTCGCATTTTTTGGATACCGCCGAGATGTCCCACGCAGTCGGCGTCGGTTACGACTGGCTCTACCTTTATCTCGATGCGGCAACGAGAGAAAAAATCAAGGCGGGGCTAATCAAAAATGGTCTGGAGCAAGGACTTATTGCATACGAAAAACAATGGTGGT
>CAZKOQ010000245.1:0-5288 GCA_964554425.1 uncultured Pirellulales bacterium
CCATCGACAGGACCGAGGCCGGTATCGACGCCGAGACCGTCATTCCTGCAAACAGTCCAAGATATGCGTTCGCCGCCCCCAGAATCATCGACAATACCATGCCCAAGACAAACGCCTTGACTGTAATTTCCGGCAATGACTCTTCCTTCGAATCCATAAAAAGACCTTTTGCCGCCTTCGTCGCTTTAATACCTCATCGCATCAACAGTAGCGACGGTAGCGAAATACTAATTATTCGAGGATCATCTGTGGCAACCTCATCGGTTTGCGTAACTAAAATCCCAAAAGGTGCGTTGTACACGCTCTTTTCGACGTAACTTCGCAATCCCAGACTGTCCTGCCAGGTTATATGAGAACGGTATTTCACCTCGACCGGAATACGTTGTTCACCGATTATCAGCACAAAATCGACTTCCGGCTCCGCCCCTCGTTCAGGGAAATGTGCCACGTCAAGATTAGTCAAAGATTTGAAGAAATAACCAACAGTACTTTCGGCGATATGCCCGGCTAAATCCCGCAGATGCGGGTTCTGGTTCAGACCGCTTTCATCCAGCGGAATGACCTCATGAAGCCATGCCGCACGCAGGGCATGGTCGCACAAACACAGCTTGGACGGACCTCGGGCTTTCTTGAGTCTGATTTCCAATGGTTCTATCAAACGGATAAGAAGAGTCTGGTCGAGGAATTTCAGATATGTCCATATCCGTTGCCATCCAATGTTGGAGTTCAATGCCCGTCTAATTTCATCCAGGTAAAGACTCGGTCTCGGCGACTGGCCGATGTAACGACAGGCCAGGCGGAACACCTCTTCGAGCAGGTGTTCATCTCGTTTTCTCCCCTTTGGACCTGCTCGTAAATCATGTTGGATTGCCCTGCGGATAACGGTCTCCGTCAAATGGTCTGCAAGTTCCTCCCATGGCTTATCAATATCCCTATGAGCAACCGGATATGCGCCTCGCTGCGAGAAGGCGCGAAAAGCCAGGTCCCGCGCCTCCCGATGTTTTTGCCCGAAGTCCTTCATACTTATCCAAAACTTCTTTTCTTTCAACGCAGCCAATCCGTTGAAGGGTAAAGGTGCTTCCAGTGTACCTTCCCTGCGAATTTCAAGTATCTCCCGCAGAAACAAAGGCCCCATCTCCAAATCACTGATCCGCCCCGCAAGACTGTCCCGACCCTGCTCGATTCTAAGGGCGGAACTGCCCGTAACCATCACCCGCACCTCGCTGCTGTCCACCAGAAACTTCAATTGCGGGGCCCAGTTATCGATATTTTGAACCTCGTCAAAAAAGATATAAGCCGGTTGCCTTTCTCTTGCTGCTTCATTGAACGTCTTACCCAGAATGTACTTTTCAAACCAGTCGGCAAGGCGGAGAATTGGCTCCTCAACTTTAAGCAAACTTTCAATTTCGTCAAACTGCACAAGAAAAATGTTCCTTGCAGGAATGCCTTTTTCCAACAAAGTTTCTATCATTTGTCCGATTAACGTGCTTTTTCCAATCTGACGAGGCCCCCTCAACACGGTAACTTTTGTAAATCCGCCTTGAAGTTTCTGCATCGCCACGGGGAAGGCCCAGCGGCGCACGGGCGGCAACTGAGGCTGGGGCTTACCACGCCACCATGGATTCAGCCGCTCCAAATCCTCATTAAGCTCTACAGGTAACGTATATTTAGGCAGCAGGCTTTTGGGAACACTCTTCTTCATAGTTGTTACTAATATACCATTAAACTGCGTTGCATAATACCCCTAATTGTATTCTTCGCGGACCAGGGACACATCATCTTCGTTCTCCTCGATGTTTACAGCATTAAAAATCTGTGCTATTCTGCAACAAACTGTTCCACAAAGTATTTTGCCGTCAGTTGTTCGCCGGTTGCACGTTCAATCATTTCGTTCCAATGATACATTGCTCCGGGTTCAAAGACTTTTTGGGACAGAAACTGTCCTGCCTTCTTCTGGCCGACATAACTGAGGCTCGCATCCGACCGGAGTTTCAAAACGTCCTTAACAATATGGTGATGCAGCTGCGAAGCCAGCAATTCTCCGAGCATATAGTTGTGATAATAGCAGGGCGCAATGGTGAAATGAATCTTTGCAGCCCAATCCGGCTCATTGCGGCCAGGCGGCTTTTTTATGAACTGATATTTCTCAACCATTTGCCACCACAGCGAATTGAGGTCCTGGCCGGGATTTGCGTAAAGCTGTTTCTCAAAATCATACATAACCATATCCCAGCGGGCAAAAATGATTTGCTTAAGCTGAGTATATTTGCCGCTGACCTTTTCAATCTCAACTCGCTGCTGTTCCGACAAGCCAAGCAACTGCTGCATCCACGCGGGATTGCGGCTCAGCCGGCCAAAAAACATAGCAATAGCTTCTGTTGCAAACGAATGCGCCGGCGTCCTGAGCAAAAACGGCGCCTGCGGGTCCTGGTATTTATCATAAACCCCGTGACCCAGCTCGTGCAGTATCGTTTCCATCCAGGCCTCGTTATTTTTGAGGTTGCACAGAATACGGACATCGCCCTCGCGGTCTATATTGGTGCAAAATGCGTGTGGATTTTTCCCTTCTCGCTCATAAAGGTCGGAACGCCTAAGGATAGAATTAGCAGACAAACCAATACTGGTGTAAAACGCTGCTGCTAATTGCTTGACATCTTTATCTTTGTAATACGCATCCAAATCGAGCTGATATACCATAGGGCTTTCCTGGAAGAATGGGTCGTGGTAATGCCAGGGCATAAGTTCGCTGACTGCAACGCCATACTTGGCTGCCAAAATCTTATCTAAGTCTGCTTTTAACTTGGTAAATGGTTCGTTGGTAAGCTCATAAAGCTCATTAAAAATCTTATCTAGCTCTTTTACATCTTGCTCGCCGGTGGTCAAAGAGAGAGAATGGTAATTGTCAAAGCCGAGTTTTCGAGCTGCCTGGTTTCGCAGTTTCACCAGCTCTACTAAGTCTTTTGCGACAAACGCGCCCACCTGCTTGCTGGCAAGCCATGCTTGCTGTCTTTTGGACGAATCCATCTGGGTTTTTAGAATGTCCTTAATCTCGTTGTCTGTAACCTTTTTGTCCTCGATGCTGCCGCGGAAGGTGCTGAACTTGCGTTCAATTTCCGTGCCCAGCTCGACTATCTTTTTTAGAAGCTGCGGCTCTATCTGGTTTTCAAGGTAGCCATTGTATAAGACCTCCACTTGCCGGGCCAATTGGGCGTCTTCGACCTGGCCGGACTCCTTTGTCTTTTTCAGATATGCAAACTCCTTTGGATTGCTGTAAATCTGCCGAACTTGAAGCGTTAATTTACCTGCTTTGTCGTAATCCTCCGGCTTGCCGGAAACTGCGGCTTCCCAGGCAGCTAAATTGGCTGCCTTCGCTAATGGTTTGACCTTTTCAAGATGCGCTGTAATAAACTTTTCCAACTGTTCCTCCTTATTGCTCGGCGCACAACCAGAAATAATGACACTTATCGCCAACATCACGACAGTTATTGATAAAGCTTTCATAATTCTTACACCTTTCAAATCTTTGAATTTCTGACCCCCTCAGTTTTACGTTTTTAGTTTCACTCTGCTCTGTCCGAGCGGTCAGGATAAGCCGGCTTTCGCGGCCTCGAAGGCGGCTGCTTTTCAAGCAAATCCATAACTATCCCTATCGCCTTTTCAAGCTGTGGATCTTTGCCTGCGACCATTTCGTGCGGGGCATTCTCGACTTTGTAATCGGGGTCCACACCGTAACCTTCAACATCCCAGTTTCCTTCTGTATTCCAGAAGCCAAAGGTCGGGGCCGTAACAAAGCCGCCGTCGATAAGCTGAGGATTTCCGCTGATTCCAATCAGCCCGCCCCAGGTCCTTGTGCCTACGAGCGGCCCAAGCCCTGCCTTGCGGAAAAAATAGGGAAATGCGTCTCCGCCTGAGCCGGACCAGCCGTTTATCAGCATCACTTTCGGCCCCGTGTGCGCCACAAACGGCGTCTGCCAATCGCGATGGTCCCGCCGTCCCCAGTAGTTGTAAATCGGCCGGTTAAGCAGCTCAATGAAGCGGTCTGGAATCTGCCCGCCGCTGTTAAACCGCTCATCAATAATCAGGGCTTCTTTGTCCCGTTGCGGGATAAATTGGCGAACCAGCTCATTTTGCCCGTTTCTGCCGGTATCCGGGACATAGATATACCCAACCTTGTTGCTGGTTGCCTCCTGCACTTTTAGCCGATTGCTTTCTATCCAGGCAAGGTTACGCAGACGGAACTCGCTGGAGGCCGGCTCGACAACTATCTGACGTGCTCCGTTAGAAATTCCCCCTTTTTGTATCGCGTTGCCCGCCGTAGAATTTCTAACGGTGCGTGCATCATTCATATCGGGCTTTGAATTGATTGTCAGCGTTACCACCTCGCCGGCAAGACCCTGAAATGCAGCCCACGGGTCTTTAGATGTATCCACCTTCTGCCCGTTGACCGCGAGCAAATAATCTCCCTCATTGACATCGACCCCTGGCTGGCGCAGCGGCGAGCGCACCTCCGCATCCCAGGGCGCACCCTCATAGATTTTGCTTATTCGATAAGCATTCTTTTCTTTATCCAACTGGAAGTCGCAGCCCAAAAGTCCTACGGAAACCCGTTCCGGCTGCTCGAGGTCGCCGCCGCCGATGTATGTGTGTGAGGCGTTCAGCTCGGCAATCATTTCACCGATGACGTAATTAAGGTCCGTTCGGTCCACGACGTATGGCAGCAAAACCTCATACCGCTTTTTGACGGCTTTCCAATCGAGTCCGTGCATATTCGGGTCATAAAAATAATCGCGCTCGATTCGCCACGCCTCGTTAAAAATCTGCTGCCATTCCTGCCGCGGGTCTATCCAGGCCTTGAGCTTGTCGGCTGCAATCTTACCATCGCCGACTCTTTTGCCTTCCGCCATGTCAACTATTCCATAGGTTGATTTACTTTTATATATGACTTTTTTGCCGTCAACAGAAATCTCGAAGCTGTCGATTTCAGAAATGACCGTCTTCTCTTGGCGCTCTTCAATATCATAATAAAGCGCCGTGCCGGACGGCTCACCCTCCTTAACCGCTCCGGCGGGCAAATATCTACAATAAACCAATTTGCCTTTCACCGCGTGCAGCGACCTGAGAATGCCGGCATCAATAGGCAATTTCACAATCCGCTGTTCGAGACCTTCAAAGTCAATATTGACCGGCTTGGTTTTCTTTTTGTCTTTATCCTCGGCTTTTACCTCTTCCTGGGCAACCTCCACTGCATTGGCATCCTCTATAATATTGTTCGGGTCTTTCTCTTCTTC
>CAZKOQ010000246.1:0-5278 GCA_964554425.1 uncultured Pirellulales bacterium
CGCAGTAAGCCGTTGCATCTGCTGACTTACTATTTGCCTTAATATCGGGGCCTATCCCGACCAGTTCGGGATAGGCCCCCGTTGTTTTAGGCCGATAGAATCAGGGTGATATATTCCTCAGTAAAAGTTGCTGTCTCGTAAAAATGACAGGGCACGTGTAATAAAAACACAGAAAGAAAAGGAGACCAGCGGCTCGTGCTTTATAAAGTTAAACCCGATGATATATTTGGCCGATACCTCGAATGGATTTACGTTCGACAAGGAGGACAATGTCCCATAAGGGAAACTAAGATTAACATACAATCTGCCCTTGTTGCTGGAGTCGAGAGACTTTCGGCGGGGCGGGGGTGACTTATAGTATTCGATGTTACTATCAAAGAGTACCTGAAAGAAATTGACAAGGCCGCACTATTGACACTAAAGCAGGAGAGGGTTTTTGGCAGATTGGTCGTCGAGCAAAACGACCCGTGGGCAAGAGAGCAATTAGTTCGGAGTAATCTGCGGCTGGTTGTCAATATCGCCAAAAAGTATGCCGAACGCGGAATGAGTCTGGGCGACCTAATCGAGGAAGGCAATCTTGGGCTTATAAAGGCCGTTGATTACTTTGACCCCGACCGTGGAACTCGTTTCAGCACATACGCGGCCTGGTGGATAAAGCAGAGTATCAAGCGTGCGCTTTTGGAGAATGTCCAGCCGGTTCACGTCCCCACTTATATGGTCGGCTTGATAAATCATTGGCGACATACCACCGCCGAGCTCGAAACCCAGCTTGGCAGGATACCCGAAGTGGAGGAAATGGCCGATATAATGCATCTGCCTTCGCGTAAGGCAAAAATCATACACCGTATTATCGAGACGCTCGGCTCAATTACAGATACCGACGCTGGACCAGGTGCCGATGAAGACCAGGTTCTTGAAGCAACTCTGGCAGACCGGAGTGCAGGCAAACCCGAGGATGCTATGGTTGCAGACGAGGAAAAAATAAAAGTCCTCGGACTGTTAAGCAATATCGAGCCAAGAGAAGCAGATGTGCTGCGGCTACATTATGGCCTGGGTGGAAGCAAGCCGATGACTCTTAAAGAAATCGGTAAAAAATTGGACCTGACACGAGAAAGGATTCGTCAGATTCGCCGTGATGCGCTCACTAAGCTTTACGAGTCTATGAACGAAGAATAGTTCCGAATAATAGGTCAATGCACAAGATTCGTGAAAAAAGACCGCTAATTTCCCTTACCCCATTACTTTACCGGTTAGCCCGCCAATCCACTCGCCGACAATTATTAAATGCTGTATAGCTCTCACGGCAATCTTTGGCGGCACGGTAGAGCCGCTGCTCGCGGTAAAGTTCATCCCCTGAGAGGGACACGCGCATTCCCTCACTGAACAGCGGCGCGCCGACTCGCCGGGCTTGAACGTTCCATCAAAGAGATTCCCGTACTCGTCATTCAGTGTGCTGCATCGTGTTACGTTCCCGGAAATATCCATGTGGAATGCCCTGTAGCCCGCCTCGCATTTCTTGCCGACAAAAGACACGCAACGCGCCAATATCTGCTGTTCGTAATTGTTTAAAACGAGCCCCTTTATAAATGCTCGCTCATCAATCGAATAGTCACGAGGATAACGCCTGCCCTTGTATTTCCCTCGAAACATCTTTACATTTATCCGCTTTACCCCCTCGCCGCGCATCCGTTCCATATCTTTTTCGATTCGGCCCAAAAGCGGAGGGTAAGTAACATACGCCAGCCAAATATTGAAACCTCGCTCTTGAAAATAAAGGAACTTCCGCAAATATTCTTTCATCCCGTCCTTGCTCTTTTCCCGTTCCAGTATATGTAAAGTAGCATTGATTGAAAAGATGCGCTTGGTCTCAACGGCATCCGCAAGCTCATAGGCATTCGGCGTTGATAGGTTCGTGTTCACCGATATGTAATGCCCCCGTGTCAGTGCCTTTGCAAGCTCGACAAAGCCCGGATACAAAAGCGGCTCGCCCCCCGTCATTCGAATCAGCCATACTTTCCCCGTTTCGCCAAACCGCTGCGCGATATGCTCGGCACTGTACTTTCCACACTCAGGGTCTTCGGTCCGTCTTTCTCCGTCCATAGACTGCTGAAAACAGTACTCACAATTGAAGTTGCACCGCCGATTCATCCGCCAGAACATATCGAACTGGGGCTTTGCCTGAATTTCTTCCTGTTTTTGTTCAACCATTGCTTTGTTTCGCTCCCCTGTCTCGACATCCAACGGCTCGCAGCCAAAAAAATGTCGGAAGATTAAAGTCTATTTTGGACATCTATTGAACCATCCCTAAGCATCATTAGTCAACTCAATATGGCTTAAGGTCGCCAACACAATTTTGCCGCCGGCCAATTGAGAAGTCCTGGGACGATAATGCTTGCATTTTATCGGAAGCATACCCAAAATAGATGGCCGAAGGCAAACAGGCGGACCGTTTATCTGCCTGGAATGCAGAAGAAAAAAATAGGGAAGGACGAGAAAAATGGCAAAAGAAGGAATCAATCTGGAAAAATACATCCGCAGCATCCCTGATTGGCCAAAAAAAGGGATATTATTTCGTGACATCACGCCATTATTGGCCGACCCTCAGGCGTTTGCCGCGGCGGTTGATGCCCTCTATGCCGATTTCAAAAACGCAGGCGTCGAATATGTTGCTGCCGTCGAGGCAAGAGGATTCATATTCGGCGCAGCGGTCGCGAAGACACTCGGCGTTGGTTTTGTCCCTATCCGAAAGAAAGGAAAGCTCCCCTTTAAGACCGAAAACGTCAGCTATGACCTGGAATACGGCACAGACACATTAGAGGTGCATTGCGACGCAATAAGAAAGAATGCGAAGGTCTTAATGGTTGACGACTTGTTAGCGACAGGTGGGACAATGGCAGCCGCCTGCAAGCTCATCGAAAAAATAGGAGGACAGGTTGCAGGAATCACTTTTCTTATTGAGCTTGGTGAATTAGCCGGACGAGATAAACTGCAGGGTTATAAGGTCAATACCGTTATTTCTTATTGATTGCTTCTTCTGCAGAACGCTTGTGGCCGGTATCAAAGGATTTGACAAAAAGAAAAGGTTCAGGCGATTGCCTGAACCTCTCTTGTTTGTTCTCAGCTCAAATGTTTGAAAACAGCTATTTTTTTCTTCTTTTTCCTGCCACCAACACTATTGCACCAAGGCCAAGCAAAGCGAATGTGGCCGGCTCAGGAACGGGGGTATGTGTCAGAGTGAAAGTATTCGGCGGGCCGTCAGGAAGACTTATGTCAAACTGAAACGCAACGGGTTTCCCTTGCAGTACCTCTCCGTCCCAGAACTCGAGCCGCTGAGGGTTCGGATATAGCACCGTTGTGAATTTCGTGCTTCCAGCGGTTCCCGCCACAAAGGCAGCGCTCTCTGACGGGTTGAGTGTTACTATATAACCCGTCCACACAAAATCGGTCTCATTCGTAGTGGTGGAAGTAATGGTAAATACAGATTCGGCAGCGGCAGTCATAATCACATCGACGGGAGCCGGTGTCGAAATGGCCTGGGTAAGCACTGCACCACTATAGGACCATGAAAAAATTTCGTCGGCAGAAAAACTGACCAACTTTGCCTGAGCCGTTCCACCAAACAATACCACCGCCCCCAGTGTGAGGATTACCAAATTCTTCATTTTAATCTCCTCCTGAGATTTTAACCCTATTAAATCCGTTCTGGCGACAATACTTGGCTATGATTATGCAGTCAGTCGCCGGGAGATGCAATAATTTTTTCTCAAAAATGACTTTCTCGGCGTTTTCTTTCTGTAACCCTAAGAAAAATAAGAAGTTAAGATTTGTAGAAATTCAAATATTTTTTCAAAAAATCCGATAAAAAAGCGTTTTTCTGCCTTGACACACACACTTTTCGGGCACGGTCCTGTCCAACAAAGCACGCGGTTTGGGCGGCACAAAAAGAAGTGTGTCCTCCGGCAAATCAGCGTGACATCTTCGTTGCAATGGCGAGGCGGTCGTTGTTGTTGAAATCCTTCTCAATTTTGATTTCGCTGAGACTTCCCACTTGCTCGAACAGCTGTTTAACCGCCGGTCCCTGCAAGTAACCTATCTCCAGAATTAGTGCTCCATCCGTTTTCAAAAACGGGCACGCCTTCTCAATGACCCTGCGGTGTATGTCCAGGCCATCTGTTCCCGCAAACAAGGCCAGTCGTGGCTCGTATGCTTTTATGTTTTTAGCAAGAGCGTCAAATTCAGCGGCGCTTACATAGGGTGGGTTGCAGACAATTAAGTCGAATTTTTCTCTGTCAAGCTGCGACAGCAACGGGTCAAACAAATCTCCGCATAGAAGTGTAATGCGGTCTTCGAGATGATATTTCTTGACGTTGACAGCGGCAATCTTTAGAGCGGCATCGGAGATGTCCGTTGCAATTATCCGGGCGTCGGGATAGTTTTTGGCGATTGCGACGGCGACGCAGCCGCTTCCCGTGCACAGGTCGCAGACGAGTTGATTGCCGCTGTTGGGTTCATTGGAGATTTTCTCCTTTTGTAGGATATTGCCTGCCATAGCATTTCTAACGGTGTGAGCTCGCAAAAACTCAATCGCCCGCTCCACAAGCAATTCTGTCTCCGGGCGAGGAATCATACAATCGGGCGTGATGCTGAACTCCAGAGAATAAAATTCGGTTTTACCGGTAAGATACGCAACCGGCTCATTCTCGCCTGCACGTTTCACCAAATCGTGCAACTGGTTCAACTGCTGGCTGGTAACAGGTTTGTTAAATTGAGTATATAATTCAATTCGTTTCATTGATAAGACGTGACTGAGCAAAAGTTCCGCACTGAGGCGTGGTGACTCAATACCCTTTTTGGTAAAGTATTCGGTAATCCAGTTTAACAGTTTCTGTATCGTCCAGGGTTGCATTGCCAAATTATAGATGGAGCAAAGAAAAGTGAAAGCCCAAAAGAGATTAGAGAACTGCTGGGTTTGTTTGGGTTTGATTGGGTTTGTTTTTGAACAGTTCATAGTTCATTGTTCGTTGTTATTAGTCATTGTTAATAATAAGGTTACAATCATTTTAGGCATTTAGCAAATTGGGTTTGTTTTGCATAATTAGTCGTAATTGGTCTATCGTATTTCGTCCACGAATTGCACGGAGGTAATAACCACGAATTCAACCTGTGAGATAGGCAAAGCCGCCATCTCACGGGTTAAACACGAATTTTCACTAACCCGAATTTTTCGGTATGACGACAAGAGATAGGTAACACAATACAGACAAGACATAGGTAACAC
>CAZKOQ010000247.1:0-5271 GCA_964554425.1 uncultured Pirellulales bacterium
GTTTTTGGCGGACAGGCACAAAAGACCAAACATGTATTGCACGAATTCCACGGCTGGCACAGTCATCAATCCATTGACGGTAATCCAAGTTGCTGTTTTGAGAAACACATTGGGTCCCGCTGTCACCAATTAGCATCAACACCTCGCCATTGTACTTGATGTAGTGGCCGCTGGGGCTAACGTCGATAGCAGGATACCAAGCACTAACTATTCCTTGAACAAAAGAGCAAATAGTTAAAAATGCTCCTAAAATCAGAAATCTGGTTGATTTATGTATCGTTCCCATACTTCAAGAATTATACGCTGTTTGGGACTTCTGATTCAACATTAAGTTTAGCTTCGTTCCTGAACTTTTATTTTAATAGAATGAGGAGCTAAAGAAGGTGTGCCGGACGCTCGTGCTGAGCTTTACCCTGCTTTTAAATGTGTTCGGCAGTCAAGCATCTCGCTGGCATCGCCGCCCTACAGAGAGTTCTTGAATAACATAGACCCGGAGAATATGATACATTGGTATAAAATAGCTGTTGGCAGTAAAGCAAAGTGGAAGATTTAAGTCGGCGAAAATTTATAGGTTTGGCGGCAACCGGATTGGCAGGACGAGCTCTCCATCCAGGATTCGCGTACGGACATAAACCGGAAAGAAAGAGCCCGAAAACACCCATACTGCATGCTACCGACCTTTTCCGTCCCCATATGGACCCTGACGACCATTGGGATTTAGCTTGTGTTTATGCACTGGCCTACGGCGGAGATACAGACCTGAAGGGCGTTCTGATTGATTACCCACCGAAAGACAGTGAAGTCCTCGCTCCCGATGCGATCGCCATTGCCCAGATGAATCTAATCTGCGGTACTTCCGTTCCTATGGGCGTAGGGTCTCCCCACCCTATGAAATCACGTAATGATGTTCAACCCTATGCTTCATCAATAGACCATCACGGTGTGCAAATGATACTGGATGTACTAAGGAGGTCGTCAGAACGTGTGGTTATCAATATTTTGGGCACGAGCCGAGATATTGCGATTGCAGGTAAGAGAGACCCCGGCCTCTTTGCGACCAAATGTGCAGGTATATATTTGAATGCAGGAACGGGATCACAAGATAGGAATTTAGCCTCGAAACTCGAATATAACGTGAAGCTCGATAAGTCTGCTTACGCAGCCATATTCGATTTGCCGTGCCCGGTCTATTGGATGCCCTGCTTCGAAGGAATGGAATCTCGCCAAGAACAGGTGGTAATGGAGTATGGTACGCATTATAAGTTTCGTCAGGATGAGATACTTCCCTATTTGTCAGATATGGTCCAGAACTACTTTGGGTATATGTTTGGCAGATACACAGACCAGAATTGGCTGCATTATCTTAAAGGGAAAAAAGATGAAGCGTTACTGGCGCGATTCGGAAGCCAGGATAGACATATGTGGTGTACCGGGGGTTTCCTGCACGCGGCAGGTTATACGGTATCTCGTGACGGCGACATTATACCCATCGGGGAGGCATCCAATCTACCAGTATTTACTTTTGAACCAATAAAAATCAGATGTGACGACAGCGGCGTAACGGAATGGGCGCATGATAAGAATTCAAAAAATCGTTTCGTATTCCATGTCCTGGATATAAACGCTTATCAATCAGCTACTACAAAGGCGATGAAGTCGCTCCTGAAAAGGTTGCCTTAACTAATGAAGTATGAGCCAAGGAACAGTCAGTGTTACCCTATAAGGTGACTGAAGAAAGTTACAAGTATGACCGTTGTTGTAATGTATTAAATGCGATAGAAAAAGGAGATGCTCAAGCAATAGATAAGCTGCTTCCAGCAGTAGATGAGGCATTGCATTCAGAACACAGTTAATCTTGGCATTATAAAGCTCTATTGGCATACTGTCGCCAAGATTTTGCCGAGCACTTAGAATTCTAAAGCATGTGTCTATTTGCCAATTTTAGTGCTCTGCCGAATAAGCAATATTTGTGTGAGGGACGTAAATGAGCGACACTGAAGAAAAAGCTGATATCCGGCCGGACACAAATGAAGCATTTGTGACAGCAAGCTATGACGCAGGCGCAAAGGGTCCAGGCGGCCAGATTGGCTGATTTCGTAACAAACATGGAATTCGACCCGCGAAGGGGCTCGTCATCATTTGGATGATGCAGCACAGCGGTTTCCCGGGGATAGAGCGAATGCGTAGGTAGTTTTCAGGAACTGGGCGATGGAGTGTTTTGGGTAAGTAAGGCACCGTGAGGCTATGCGCTGCTTTAGTTTTACTCTCACTCGCTGCCCAGGCAGGTCTCCAAGCCATGGCGGACTCGGTGCAAGGTCAGAAGAACAACGGGGCAAAGTAACACTTACCCGAAAAGTTAAGTACGAAATGAAGGTGGACATATAAAGGAAATGAAAAAACGACAATTTGCAAAACCGAACTGCATCGTTCTTATGAGGATCAGAAATTCCGTTGTGATTCTTGCTACGATCCTGCTGACCTGTCGGGTTGCACCGGCCTGGGGAGCAACGCTGGTGATGGTGGAGGATTTTGAGAAAGTTCCTTCACCACCCACCGTGTGGGTAGTCAATGTCCCCAACGAAAATGCTTCGGTCCAATTGTCGACCGATCAGCCACACGAGGGGGGGCAGTGTCTAAAGTTGCATTACCACTTTGTTGACATCGGGAATTTTCAGTACCTTGGCATCCCGAACAAAGTCAGAATTCAAGCGAGGGGCCATACACTCCGGTTCTGGCTCAAAGGGGACAACTCGAAGTGTTCGTATGGGGTTCAGGTGAGCGACGCCCGTGAAGAAACGCACCAGTACAGCAAGAATACAGGGCAGGGCGGGATCCTTGATTTTATAGGTTGGAAAGAAGTCGTCATCGACCTCGACTCTGGCCATGAGACATGGGGAGGGGACAAGAACGGTAAGATCGATTATCCGATCACCGCGATCACGTTCATCATCGGTCAGCCTACGGATAAGGAGAAATTACTGTCCGTCGAGAGCGATCTGTACTTCGATGCCCTCAGCATTGACTCCGAGAAGAGTGCTGAGGAGACCTTAGGCTGCCAGGTGTCCGTTGTCTCGCCGGACTATGGTTCCGACATACAAGGTGACACCCCCGTCACCATCAAGGCACCAGGATTTAAGAACGTGACCGTGAAATGCTGGAAACAAGGCGGTGTCTTTGGTTCTGATTCCACGGTTGCTACCGTTGCCCTTGATGCGAAAGGCAACGGTTCGTTTGTCTTCCCGGCCAATGCCTACCCACATGGTCCCATCACGATGAGAATCAGCGGCGAAAACGGTGATGTCAAAGACAATTGCTACCTCCAACTCTACAATAAGGGCGGTGTTTCCTGGAACGAAGGAATACCCAAAGATCCACCTCCAGCGGCGAAAGGTATGTCGCTGGTCTTTGCCGATGATTTTAATGGACCCCTCTCCATTTCCAGCACGAATCCCAAGGCTACTTACTACGATCACAAACCGCCGGGCGGTTGGCAGGACTTCAGTACGCTTCGATTTACGAGCTTTGATCAACTCAACAACCCCTTTAAGCAAGTCGATTCCTACCTGCGCATCAGGGCGAGCGAGAAGGCTAAGAGTTCCGGTTTGATCTCCTCTATGAAGAACGATGCCAGCGGCATAACGGCCAAGGCTCCCTGCTACTTTGAATGTCGGTTTATCGGCCCCAACGCTACTGGAACGTGGCCAGCCTTCTGGCTCCTGACGGATTATATGACAGATCACGTCAAAGGTATCAAAGTACCGTGCGATGAGTTGGACATCATTGAAGCTTACGGCGGGGAAGGCCCACGCCAGCCAAACGCTTTCGACACCTATATGATTTGCCCCCATTGCTGGGAACAGGGTGATGCCGGCAAGGCCATCGAGAAGAAGGCCTTCGACGGGCTGCGCAATCCAATTCGCATGCGCAAGTTCGGAATCCCCTCTACTTGGTTTGAAGCGTTCCACACTTATGGCTGTAAGATCACCGAGACAGATACTATCTACTATTGCGACAACATTGAGGTGGGCCGGCACATAACGCTTCCGCTCTCTAAAAAACGCCCGTTTTTCTTTTTGGTCGATTTAGCCACAGGCGGCGGCTGGCCCGTCGATTTGTCCCGGTATAATGGCTTGGCAGATATGTATGTCGATTATGTGCGGGTGTATGGTGGATCCGCAGCTAGCAAGACTGGCGGCACACAGTAGGGTCAAGACCGGAACCTATGAGCGAATGTTACGCAGTAAATCGGCACAATCGATTCAACGAACCTTACGAAAGGCTCCCGTGTGTTTCCAAACCCCAAAAGCTGGAACTACAGCTAACAGGAATGTCGCTGTCAGGTCGTCAGAGCCGTTAGGGTTGGCTGAGTTTATAAGTATAGGTGCCCCCAGTTATCCGAATCACGCATCTACAAGAGACATTTGCAGGGGCATCCCGAAGGGAGTTATCGCTGATACTTGTATGCTGGCTTGCCCATGCACGAGGCGTAGAAGATGTCTGCGTGTGGGTCCCAGCCGAAATTAAGGAACCAGCCCGGCATTGTCACACTGTACTCAGGTGGTAACGGGGTCACCTGCTCCCACTCTCGGCCGCCGTTGGTTGTCTGAAAGAAACCGTTCTTGCCCACAACAACAATGTGCATTTCATCCTTGCCGAAGTATGGGCCGAAAGAGCATTCAATCTCCTTCCCCTGTATAGACCACGTCGTGCCCTGGTCCCTGCTTACTAAAAGCCCCTTGCCACTGGTCCAGAAGGCGGTGCCTTTGAGAATTCGGATATCGCGCCCGGCGGGCTGGAGTTCGGAGACCTTCGTCCAACTCTCGCCGCCGTCTGTGGTACGAAAAATGCCCTGTTCTTTCTCTCTGGTGGCGACGAATGTCTTGGCATCGAAGATGCCCACCGACGAGAATGCCTTGCCCTTGAGCTCCCAACTCTTGCCCATCTCGTTGCTCTTGTAGACCTCGCCGCCACATTCGTGTCGCAGCGCGAAGATGTTGGTGGTCTTCTCAGCCGACCAGTGGACCGAACCGGCATCCCAACCACGCTGGTTGCCCCGCATGCTATGCCACGTCTTGCCGCCGTCGAACGTATAGCCGCTGGGCCCGTCGAGCATGAAACAGGCCAGACGCTTGCCCATTGGATCGAAATTCAGAGCAAAGCCGGTCTCGCACCTTCCACCTATCTTGCCGCCGTCAACCCGGGTGAAAGAGTTACTGTGATCGCTGCTCCGCCAGATTCCTTGGTCGGGAATGACCATGAACACATCGCCGG
>CAZKOQ010000248.1:0-5264 GCA_964554425.1 uncultured Pirellulales bacterium
GACAAAGCCGCCAATTGATGCCACCTCACTTGCTCCTGAAGCCGAGCGCAGAGCCAGCCGGACCTGCCAATCCTGAATTGTCCGAAGCTCCTCAAGGTCCCAGCCGCCGGTAACATTACCGTTTGGGTCTCGGCCTTCCAGTGTGTACCAGAATATCTGGCCCAGGGCCGTAGCGTCCGGGCCAAGTGCTGGCTGAACCTCCGCAGGAAGTGTGCCTGCGGGCAAGCTGCTTAGTTTTTCAAGCACCCTGCTGCGAGTCCAGTAAAAGTTTTTGCCCTGCACCAATTTTTCATAGGCAGAGAAATCCTTGAAGATAATGTAAATCGAGGAAAAGCCGAACATAGAGCTGCTGCGGATTGTTTTTATGTCGGGGATGCCAAGAAGCGCCGTAGTGAGCGGATAGGTTACCTGGTCCTCGACATCCTGGGGAGAACGGCCTGGCCATTCGGTAAAAACTATCTGCTGGTTCTCTCCAATATCCGGGATTGCATCCACCGGCACAGGGTTGCGGGGGAAAGACTTAAATTCCCAATCGAAAGGCGCGACGTAAATACCCCACACAATAAGGAAAAGCGTTATTAGCCCGACTATGAGCTTGTTATAGATACAAAATCCCAAAAGTCTCCCGATAAGAGACTTTTGCTCGGGGGTTTGCTCGTATTGAGTTTCATTACTGATTAGAGACATTGTCCTAACTCACATTAGTTTTGAAACTGCGGCAGCTTTGAGATATATTTATCCGGGTCTTTCTCGAAAATATCCTTACAGCTTGGGCAGCAAAAATACACCTTCTTGCCTTTGTATTCTGTAAAAATATTTGGGTTGATGTTCCCGCCCATCACAGGACAGGTTGTCTGCGAGGTGACTTCCGAAGCGACATTTTCTTTGACCACCACCTGCGCAGTCGCCTCAGGTTTTTTCTTACAGCCGGTTACCGTGATAAACAACAGAGACGCCAGAACAAAGGTTATTATTGATTGCATCCTTCTGCCTCTCATTTTCATCTTCCTTTCAAAAACATTTTAAGTTTTGATTCAATGCTTATGCTGTTCATAAGGGATAGGTGACATTTTCTCTTCTTGCGGATTCATCATACTGGGTCTGGCCTGGATTTGGAGGGCAGAGTCGATTTTGAAATTGCCGTTAGTTACTACAATTTCACCTTCGGTCAGGCCCGATTCTACTATGTAATAGTCTCCGGCCCTTGGGCCGAGGGTGACTTCTCTGCCCTCGTAAGTGGGCTTTTCTGTATTTGGCAACTGCACATAAACTACCGCGCGCTTGCCTGTAATCAGAGGAGCAGAAGCAGGAATAACCAGAGGGCTTTGAGCAGCGGTATCAACGTTAACATAACCGAGAGACTCGGTCGTTACCAGGTCCATCCCGCAAATATCACAACTGCCGAAAGCGGCTTTAACAACATCAGGGTGCATAGGACAAATCCACTTGCCTGCCATTTCGGGCGCCATAACCTTGCCGCCTTGGGCAACATTTGATTTGACGATGGCTCTAACGAACATCTGGGGCTTGAGTTTGCCTTGAGAGTTGTCCACGTTGACGCGAAGCTTGACGGTTCTTGTTTTGTCGTTGAGGATAGGGTCGATGAAGGTTATTTTGCCTTTGAAGACCTCGCCTGGGTAGGCCTCGGTTGTAATTTCAACATCCTGGCCATATCGAATCCACACCAAATCAGACTCGTAAGCATCGAGTTTGACCCACACTCTGGAAAGGTCCGCAACAGTGTAAATCGGCGCGCCTGTTTCAACATACATACCTTCGGTAGTGTTTTTCTGAATAACGATTCCGCTCATAGGCGAGTAAATCGTCATGTGGGTGTGAGACTGGCCGGAACTTTCGATTTGTGCGATTTGCTGGTCGGTAAGGCCGAGCAGACGAAGTTTATCTCTTGCGGCTTGCAACGTAGCTGAGGATGCTCTCTTGATGAGGTCGGAACTTTCGACAGTCACCCCGGCAACAGCTTTTAAGGCCTGAAGGAGCTCCGCTTGGGTGCTAATGAGCTGCGGGCTGTAAAGCTCGACCAGATGGTCGCCTTTATTTACGGTGATGCCGGTAAAATCGACATACAGCCGGTCAATCCTGCCGGGCACCCAGGCGGTAATATTTTTTACCCGTGTTTCATCGAAATCCACTTTCCCAACCATTCGGACTTCGACCGTTACAAATTTTCGCTCCACCGGTTTAGTTTCAATCTCCATCAGTTTAATCGCCTCTTTAGAGAAGGAAATCTGCCTCGGACCAATATCACTTTTAGTAGATATTACAGGAATCAAGTCCATAAAACATATAGGACATTTGCCGGGCTTCGGCTGGCGAATCTGTGGGTGCATCGAACAGGTCCACACAGTGCTTTCTTCGGTTACTGTTTGTTGAGACGGCTGTTTGTGTTCGATGCCGGAGGATGGATGCTCAGAGAGAAATCTAAAAAGATAGCCACACAAGAACGCTATGATTATGACAAACGCGAGCTTAAGGAGTCCTCCAAAAATTCCTTTTTTAACCTTGTTATCTTCCATAATATCATCCCCGCTTTTATTTATCTTTTTTTCTACAACAGCAACGTCTTTTACTTCAAAATGAACTCTACAAGAAGTGGATTTATTTTTCCTTTATCTCTTTCTTGACTGTTGACAATTGCACACCAGCTAACATTTCCAGCTCAGCCAATCTCTGGGCATTTTCGGCGACGGCCTTTTCATATTCAAGCTGGTATTGCAGCAACAGCCGCTGCGCATCTATCAAAGTCAAGAAATCCATCGTTCCCGCCTGATAAGCCGTCTCAGAGGCAACAAGCATCTCTTTTGCTTTAGGTATGACAATATCTTTATACAGACGGATTTCCCTATTGCTATTCTGATATTCGGACAGAATCTGCCGAACCTTGGCGGCAAGTGTGTTTTGCAACTGGATTTTCTCGTTGGTCGCTTTATTTAACTGCGCCCTTGCCTGGCGCTGGGCAGCCCTGTAATTATCTCTCCATATCGGAAGCGTCAGCGAAATCTGTGCCATAACGCGGTCGCTCATGTTATCGCCCATACCTGAATCGACGCCGACTCCTACTCCGATATCAGGATAAAACCTTTTCTTTGCCAACCTCTCACTGCCTCTGGCGGCCTCAATATCAAAAGCCAGGGCCTGCAACTGAGGGTTGTTTTCAGTAAGGATAGTCAATAGTTGCCCTGAGTCAATTGACAATTGCTCATGGCCGGCATCTTGCGGCCAGGGCAAATCACTTGCTATCGGCCTATTCAAGATACTATTAAGTTTGGTGACGATAGCGGGTCTGAATTCTTTTAAGGTCTGCAATTGATTTTCCACCATTGCAAGCTCTATTTGAGCACGAATAACATCAGGATGCGGGGCTGCTGATGTGGCGTATCGTGCGAGGGCGACCTCCTCAAAATGCCTAAGAAGCTGAAGGTTTTCATTGGTAATGTCAACGGCCTTTGCTAAGTAACCAAATTCATAAAATCCCTGTTTGACTTCATAGAAAAGCTCAAGTTTCTTTGCTTGGTACTGCTTGAGGGCCTCCTTTGCCTGGGCAGAAGCAACATCCGCACGAACCTCAATGGTGCCGAACCAGGGAAACATCTGCATCGCCTCAAACATCTTTCGCTGCGGAGTTGGCTCAGTTGCGTAGCCGTATGTAACTTGTGGGTCAGGCAGAGATTTGGCCTGGGGTATTTGCTGGAGCGCAGATTGATATTGCTCGGACGCTGCTTTAAGGCCAGCGTTATTGGAGGCAGCACACTGCAAATACTCCTGCAATGTTACAGGTGTATTGGCATCCTGTGGACCAGGCG
Source organism: uncultured Pirellulales bacterium (assembly GCA_964554425.1). GTDB lineage: Bacteria > Planctomycetota > Phycisphaerae > Sedimentisphaerales > Anaerobacaceae > CAYWXK01. Next base: position 3,822 of record CAZKOQ010000248.1, read on the forward strand.
TGGTTTGAGCAAAAGAATTAACGAACGCCAGCAATAATATACAGATAGCGATGTGAACTACGGGCTTCATTTGCTGTATCCTTAAAAAAGCTGCCTAAAATGGAGATCATTTCATATCACGCCCTATATAAAATATCAAAGACCGCCCCAAATTCACGTGGACGCTGACGTTATTGCTTTTATGTCAGCTTTCAGCAGAATTATATCTGTAGAACTGAGCGTCAACAACAGACTTTTCTCCGCAATAACAAAAAAATTCAACAAAATTGTCAGCACTATATAGCCTGCGGTAGAACGAACTTAAACGCAGAAAATTACCGATTGTATGTCGGGTAATTGTGCCATTCGCGCAAGCGACAACTTCTCCAGCGACCAGTTTATTTTCTGTGTTCCAGCGACTCGTTGAGAATCCTTATGTGGCGCAGCTCTTCTTTTATAATATCGTCAATTCTGTCCTTACCAGCTTGACCCGAGACAAAGTCTTTGAGGCCCGTATAATAGACAATAGAGTCCTTCTCTTTTTCGATGGCTTTTTTGAGGACATCCGCTACGGTTTCCTTGCCGGTTAATTCATTAGAAGGGTCAGGTCTAATACCGAACACAGCCAGTCCCGCCATAACTCTCGGAGCAGAAAGTATTCCTTCGGCTCTGAAATCCGCCACCTTGCCGCTTTGTTCGTAGAGCCGCCTTCGCATATCTCTGAAAAGCTCCTGGTGCTTAGCTTCCCAGTTGGCCAGCTCAAGAAACATCTTGCGAATCGCAGGAGCATCGAACAACTCCGCCGCCTTATGGTAGAACCGTGCACCATTTTGCTCGATTTGCTCGGCTATCTCAAAAACTTCAAAAGCATTAAACGTAACTTCCATTGTCATCCCTTCTGCAACAGCAAAAGCTAAGGTGCTCTTCTGCGGCAATATTGCAACTCTTTCCAGGAATACAGTAGGCTATATCCCAAGACAAAACTGACAAGCACAAATTTAATCAAAGCTAAGGCAAACCTATCCGAACCACGATATACAACTACAAAAAACCTCATTCCGACCAAAACTAACAGAGCAATGGTAAGCCAAAAGATAACTGAAACAACAATTCTCCATCGGGCGGCGCGTTCAATCGTATCAATTCTGTTGCGTAGCCAATCTTTATAGAAAAACAATGCCAGCCAGAAAACCACCGTAGCCGCTGTAAGGGAGTGTATAATTCTTGAAGCCCACGACAAAGCTCTATTGTCTCGGGGTTCGATACCGCCTCCTGGCAGTGCAAGGTTCAATATGATGGTTAATGGCAAAATTACTGCAAGCACAATAAACAGAATACGATTTATATTATAGTTCACTATCATATTGCTCACGACCATTTAGTAACTATCTCAAAACTGTCACCCTGACCGAAGCGAAGGGTCTGGCCTGTCAAAAAAAGAGATTCTTCGCTGCGCTCAGAATG
>CAZKOQ010000249.1:0-5262 GCA_964554425.1 uncultured Pirellulales bacterium
CTTGGCAAGGACTCCGGGATTGTAGCCAGGACTGGACTTCGCCCCCTTATATATGCCTGCCGTCGAGGTTGTGGCATTGGCCACAGCGGTTGCATCTGTGCCGAAATACACACGGTGTCCGGCTGTCGTCTTGACATTGAAACCCGGACCCCATGTAAGAATGATATTTGGGTCAACAAACTGGGCATTATCAGCAGGCACAGGGGTATGGGCTTTCAAGGGCGCTGTCGCAAAGTGCCAGATATCGCCTTTTATCGTTGTGGTCTCATCCACGACCTCATCTATTCGCCAATAATAAGTCGTTGCCTCTTTTTGAAGACCTGTAACAGCCGCACTATACAGTAGATTCGTCTGCTCAATATACTCAGGCGAAGCATTAGTAGCATTGGTTACAGCGGTTTGATTAGTGCCAAAATATACATCATGGGCTGCTGCGGTCAGTCCCGGCATCCACTGAATAACCGACTTTGGCATATTTACCGCGCCATCGAGCGGATTTGGCCTATAGGCCTTTTTTGGTCCACCCAGGGAGAAATTATACTCCATATCTGCGAGACTGAGGACTCCATCGTGAATGCGCACCTCAGCGATAGACCCGGTAAAGGGGACAGTGGCGCCTGCGCCACTGTCGTCCGCCTGTGCCCCAACTCTAATAACGTTGCCGCCATGCGTATTTATTGCAATGGGGTTTCTGATGCTCTCCAGCGCAGCATTTACATACACACGAGCGCCTGTGCCGTCATAAGTATAGACCAAATACCACCAGGTATTTGCTGCTGGAGCAGGCGAGTGGCTGCCCCACCACCCCATATCGTGGGTGTCGCCGCCCCAGTGCCCTACAGCGCCCCACAGGTTGTGACTGCTATAGTTGAAGGCCATATTTGTGCCTTCAGGTCCACCACGATGAGACCAGGAGACCATCGTCTCTTCGCCCGGCGGTATCACCGGGTTGTAAGCCCAAACCTCAATAGTCCTCGTTCCTGCTCCTACGATGCCTGCAGTTGATGCCGGCCCTGTAAACCAATTAGAACCATTAAAGGTTACCGTCTTAATACCGTCAATGCTCTCTACCACCGGGCTGCCAGAGGGCACAAAATCTCCCAGAGTGCCTCTGTTGTCCCAATTGGAGCTGACGGTTCCATAGGGAAGGTCTTCCGCTCGCAAATCAACCAATAACGTTTCAGCGATGCGCACATCACCTAAGGCAAGAGCACCCGGCAGACCCAGCAACAACGCTACGGAAATAAAATGGATTAACTTTCTGTGCATAAACTATCCTCCTTTTGATTAACACTATGACAACGCTATTTGACTCTTTGATAACATAAATACATCACTCTACATCCTAATTACATCTCACGAATATATTTATATCAGACCGACTCTCTTATTTCAAGCAAATTTTTGCATTTTTTGCAGTCCTGCTGCACGGTTGAGGGGCTTGACTTGTAGGTTGCGGGAAGATTTCCTCCCAAGAACGGGGGCAGCGAGGAACAGAGCTCCCAAACGGCTTGCGAGCGGCATTTCCGGCTGAAAAAAGCGATTTCCCAGCTCAAGATGTATGGGCAGAGCAAGGCGTGTTTCTACCTCATAAAGCAGCTCTAATTTTCTTGCAATATTGGTCTGCGGAGTGTAAAGTAAATAATGGTCGTCCGAGTTGTTTTGGCCTAAGAAAAAAACTACTTACCACAATTACAAAACCAATCAATAAGCTCATATATTGATTGGGGCAAGGCAACAAGGGGAACAAAAGAGAATTCGGCTCAGTAATACGAGATATTAGACATTTAGGGCCCGTAGCTCAGCGGTAGAGCAGTGGACTCATAATCCATTGGTCCAAGGTTCGAATCCTTGCGGGCCCAATCATTAAGCTCTTGCTGGTTTATCGCCATTGTCATAGACGTATAGGGCCGAAGCACCAATCATAGTCTTACCACAGCCCATCTCACCAACGACAATGGCCGAGTCGTAATCACGCAACAATTTGCACAAAACCATAACGGCGTCGCCCTGGGCCAGATATTGTTTACGCAGAAGCGAACACAGTCTGCCGTCCCATCTGTCTCCAGTTCTACCGACAAGCTCTTTTTCAGATTCGGTCTCTTTGACACGTTTGCGTAATAGATTCAAGGCCATTGCGAATATCCGCTTTGTAAAGCAACTATCATCTCTGAACTTTTTTATATTGCCGAACGCCCAAAAGAACGTCTCTTGACAAACATCATCTGCTCCCATCCCAAAGTTTTTAGCTACGGGCTATTGACATTCGAAGAAGCAGCTTGTATAATATAGGACTGAAAGTTGTAGAAGAGTGTCAAAATGGGTCAAATAGTAAACCCCGATTAGGAAGGATTTGGGTCAAGAAATAGGAGTTTTTGAGGGTTTAATTTGGAAACTTCACATTACAATTGTTTAGGTCTCCAACCGAAATGCTTATCTCGAATACCAGAAAGGAGAACATCATGAAAACGAAAATTAGTATCTATTACCGAAAAAATCCATCTTTCTTTTCATTTTCCGGTGCTATGCCATATCTATTGCTGGCGGCCTTCGAGGTTCTGCTCTTAACGCAACCCGTGACAGGGCTCACAATTAATATGACCGATATAGGAGCGACCCCTATGACTGCGACACAGCTTAATGCCTTTCAGGAAGCAGCCGACAAATGGGAATCCCTATACAGAGACCCCGTTACTGTCCAGATAGACATTGCCTTTGAAGCACTTTCGGGGGGAGTTCTTGGCTCCACCCGTTCCGCGCGGACGACACATTCTTATACCAGTGTCAGGGCCGCGATGGTAGCTGATGCGGCTACTTCGCAGGAGCAGGCCGCCGTTAATTCTCTTCCCCTAACCTCTGTCCAAATTACCGATATTAGCGGGTCACGTTTTGATGATGATGTTACTATGAGCACCGCCAATGCCAAGGCCCTCGGATTGGGAACGGGATTGGACACTTCATATACAAATCCACCGTCCGGGGTAGATGCCACTATTAAATTCAGCACCTCTTACTCAAGCGAATTCGATTATAATCCTGATGACGGCGTCCCCGCCGACAAATATGATTTTGTCGGGATTGCCACGCATGAAATCGGTCACGCGCTGGGCTTTATTACCGTTACAGATATTCAGGATAACAATCCGACTTTCACGCTTCATCCGCATACATTAGACCTCTATCGGTTCACAGAGACCGGCGGGTCTCACAACATCACCACAAGCATCCGTTATGTCACTCACGGGAGTGCCGAATATTATGACAGCTCTCTTAATAATGTTCCTCTTTCCCACGGGTCGATGGAATGCACCGACCCGCACTGTCACACTTGGTCCGGCTGCTGTCAGGCCAGTCATTGGGATGATGACCAGGAAAATCTGATGGATCCAAGTGTCGCCACAGGCGTAATACAGACTGTCAAGTCAGATGACATTCATGCTCTGGATTATATTGGCTGGAATCAAAAATTCTTTTTTAAGTTTTATCTTGTTAAATATGTCTTAATCGGGTGGTTCAATCCCTACGAATTGCCTAATATACCGTCCTTTGAGCGTAAGTTCGAGAAGTTTCCGCCGCCACCACCACCGGAAATCATCCCATGGCCTCCCAACGCAACGTTAGCCCTTCGAGCGGGATTTGATTTTGATAATGACACGCCTTTGCGGTCCGGACTTGGATATGCCCGATTTCAACCGGTTCAGAAAATCGAACCGAGAATCGTCGAATCGCTTAAGCCGGTTAGAGGGGAAGAATACCTTGACCCTCCAGGCCCTCCAATGAGCGTATTGCCCCAGAATTTAAGTGAAGTATTTATTCAATCGGACCTGAAAAACGTTCCCTTCAGATTTCACTCACTCTGTGGTGAAACCGGCTGTCCCTTTGACCCGAGTCTTGGCAAATATGGTGGATATCGTGTGCCTGGTTTTATTGACGGTGAAGGGGACGATACGGCCGGTGATGCCGATGGTCTGATGACACTGGTCCTGCTTGTCTCTGACGAATCTGGTTTACCAAAGCCAGATGAGGAAAATACCTTTGCGAGTAGCTCTGACATCAAAGACAACAGTCTTATAGTGCACGACCCCAAGGGTTTAGGACCAATTATACCTGCGGTCTGTGGCGATGCGCAACATCCGATTCCGCTGGCCGATTTGGATAAGAACTGCGTTGTGGACCTATATGACCTCGCACTCTTCGCTGATGAATGGTTAACATGCACGGCTCCTGTGTGCCCATAACATAAGGAAAACCTCACTATATCCCGGTGTCTGAAGATAAATCGGAAGTGTCCCGAATGTATTTGGAGGTCGATGGTGGCTGTCAGTTATCTCCTCTTGCCCTTCTGGCGATGACATATTTCTCTGGTTAGTGGATTTGAAATATGTCTAAACACATTGTCGATAGTATCGGGAAGTGGAATTAGGTAAAAGTCAACTAATCGTAGATTTGCTTGGAGTCTTACTGTAAGCCATTTAAGATTTCCCCGGTGCTGCTACAGGCCTGCAAACAGCCGGATTTTTTCTTCAATCAGCTTCTTCGCCGCTGCTCTCGGTCTGGTGAATACACGTGGGACATTGTATCTGAAATCCTGCTCCTTTTGTTCGTTGACGAAAGTATCGGCAAAGGCCGCAACCAGCTCGGTGCATACATTCACCTTTGCGATGCCGATAGAGACCGCCTTGCGGACATCCGAGTCCGGCGTGCCGGAACCACCATGCAGGACAAGAGGAATCGACACTCTTTCGGCAATCTCCTCAAGCAGTCCCAGCCGGATGTTGGGCTTGCTTTTGTAAAATCCGTGAACTGTGCCGATTGCTACGGCAAGGGCGTCAATTCCTGTTTCGTTCACAAAATCGAGGGCCTGAACGGGATTGGTGAGGTGAACGTCTTCGTTAGTCACATCGATGCCGGCCTCTTCACCCCCAATCCTACCAAGCTCACCTTCCACACTTACGCCGCAGGCATGTGCCACACGGACCACCTCTTTTGTGGCGGCAACATTCTCGGCGTAAGGCAAGTGTGAAACATCCAGCATAACGGAAGTAAAACCACAACTTATGCACTGCATAACACGTTCCAAAGTATCTCCGTGGTCGAGGTGGATTGCAACCGGCACTCTTGCCCGTCTTGCGTAAAAGAACGCTATATGAGAAATATCTTCCAACCCTGCGTAATCAGCTTCATAAGGTCCGACCTGTAGGATGACCGGCTGTGATAGTCCCTCAGCCGCGGCAACCACGGCCTGGACAGACTCGAGATTCC
>CAZKOQ010000250.1:0-5261 GCA_964554425.1 uncultured Pirellulales bacterium
CGTCATCGGCTAAGATTTCGTAATGTGCACGTTTCATCGCGGCTTCGAGATATTTGGTGAGCATACATAAATCTCCACTTTAGCTCGACTAATACGCATTCCACCCAGCATTATACCGAAACCGCCGCTTGCCGTCAAACCCAGCACCGAAAATGCAAACCGTAGCGCAGCAAAAAAGGTAGGGCGTGCGTGGTTCGGCCAAGTCCACCACAGAACACACGACGATTTTCAGTAATGGTGTGCTGAGCACACCATTAATCCTTTTCGACCTTTATTTTATGCCCGGACCCAGATTCCATCAAGCCCATTTTTCACAAATACTTAAAAGCGGGTTCCTTCGTCTTTATGGGTGGTCAAAACAAAACCTGTGCAATCCTGTGACACGAAGTGGCGGTAGCTAAATCCATGGTTACTTTTTGATTTTATCTCTCTGCGTCCTCCGCGGTTAAATAAAATCTGTGTCAATCTGTGAAATCTGTAGTTAAAAAATCCACTTTATCTGTCACTCAAGATGGACAACGGCGCCTCTGCGGTCGGCTTCCTGGCTTGCTTTCTTTATAACATCATAAAGCCGGCGGGGGTCGCGGACCTTTTCAAAGACAAACTCCGGGTCCGATTTGTCGGTTGTCATCAAAGCTACTTTGCCGATGCCTACGATGCAGTCAAAAGTGCTCCTGCGAAGTTTCAGGTCGATAACGCGGAACATATCCAGATTATCAACCTTTCTATCTAAGATGCCCCGGCTCCACTCGATTCTGTCGAGCGTAACCTCATAATAAACCATCCGCAGGCGAATGATACAAAGTGCAGTATAGAACGCCGCAGCCAAACAGATTCCAAGACCAACGATGAACCGATAGTGCGCAAAAAGCAGCAACTGGCTATTGGATATCTTAGAACCCAGCACGCTCTCAAGGGGCGCTTTCATCAAGACAATTGCCAGCGCAATAATAATTAATCCTTTGAGAACTGCCGGCGCCGCTCCCCATAAAGAAGGACTGGCTGCGAACAAGACATCGTCATCCTTTTTGCCCTCTTCGGCTGGCTGGGAATCCGATTGCGAGTTGGCGTTAAGGAGCGTTTTGGCCCTATCACTATTAAGAAACTCGCCGCAGAATCGGCACTTAATCGCCCTCGACTGAATCGTCTCGGCACAAAAAGGACACTGCTTTGTCTGTAAGTCAGTAACTACCATATTCTTATATATCGGAAAGACCTTAATAATTTCAGCAGTGCTTCCTTTTCGTAATATTTTCTAAAAAATTTGCAAAAATTTGTAAAATTCTCTTGACATAATGTAATCTATACTATACATTAAGTATGGTATGGCTTACATATACAAGCTAAAATTATTATTGAACATAGGAGAAACGTTATGAATAAGACACAAAAGGTCGCATGGTTTAATTTAGTGGGGACGCTGCTATTTTTCGCTTTTGGCATCTACATAGGTGTTGAAATGTTTGTTCTGAAAAGACTGCCGGAAGGATTTGGGCGATTTTGGGGATTACTGGCTTTTTGGCTGGTTACAGGTATAGCGATTATTTTCATCCGAAAAAAGCAAAGCTCCGGTGAGCCTGATTCCGATGAGCGTGATGAGCTGATAAAAAAAAGAGCAGGTCAGATAAGCTTTGTTTCGGTCTGGTTACTGCTGGCCGTAACCATCTTATACGGATAATAAAAATTAAATGCGCTTTGTCCTCACGATATATTTGCCGCCGAACCGGATGTATCCTATTGTCTTTAGCCCGCCGTTTGACGGCGGGTTATCTTGAAGCGCATATATTTTTTATGATTGGTATTAATTGCTGCCTTGATACTGGGACAGGCCGGCTCAATTCCCGTGTACATACTGACACTGATTATTCTCGGCGTCTTCCTTACGGCTATGCTGATTTACTCTGTTGCGGTCTTGGTTCAATATGGCTGGGGAAGTGAAAAATGAACAAGACACAGAAATCCGCATGGTTTGGCCTGACTATGTCAACGCTGCTTCTGGTATTGCTCGTCACGAGTGTACTTGTTGCCAGACGGGTGTCGCAATTGTCTAATTTGCTCTGGTTTTCGCCTGCCTTTGGCCTTTTTGCTTTACTGATTATTTTCTTGCGAAAAAAGGACCAAGACAGAGTCAACATCGACGAGCGTGACAGTTGCATCAGCAGAAAAGCTCTAATCGCTGCATTTTCTTCAACTGCCGGACTTCTCATAGGTGCGTGCATGATTCCCCCGTTCATCGCCGGGCCGACAAACTCGATACCGGTTTGCCTGCTGCCAGCCCTCCTCTATAGTCTGTTCGTTGTCTTTATCCTGGCCTATTCCATGGCGATTCTGATTCAATATGGCTGGAGGGGCAAAGATGGCGAAAAGTAACTTGACAAATCAGATTCGCAGATTGCGTTTTGAGAACGGCGAGATGACCCAGGAGCAATTAGCCGACCGTGTCGGCGTGACCCGCCAGACCATTATCGCCATTGAAGCCGGCAAATACGCCCCTTCACTGCCTCTTGCCTTTCGCATCGCCCGCGCCTTCACCGTCCCCCTCGAAACCGTCTTCCAATACCAGCAGCAAGAACCTGACAAATAAGTTGCATTATTTTGATTCCTTAGTAGGGCTGGGGTCTTTGCCGGCATAAAGGGCTTTTACCTCGGCTTCGGTAAGGGCATAGCTGTAGAGACGGACGTCATCAATAAGGCCATTCCAGTAGTGTCCTCTCTCTTCCGCGTTTTCGCCAATTAGAGCGGGGAATTCGTTCGTTGCTTTGGGAAGCCCCAGGGCGTCTGCGGAATTGTCCAGCTTGCCATCCACGTACACGTAAAACTTCGTTCCATCACCCACTTCGGCGAAGTGATGCCATTTCCCATCGTTCACGTCCATCGTTCCATATACGTTACCCAATGGAACATGACCATTGCGCGCGAATTCTATGCCTCCCCCCTTGGTGAGAAGGGCCTGCCAATCTTTATCGAACGCCTTGACCTTTATCCAGGCCGCAGCCGTAAAGAAATCGATAGAGTTGAAGACCGGGTTATTCCCGCCATCCACATAGTCACCATCCCCGTCAAGACACAGAACACTACCTCTTTCGGGGTCCGAGATAATCTTCGCATCACCGATGAGCTTGCCTTGCAGATTGTTACCGGATGAGTTAATGACATTACCATTTTTGGCTTCGTCAAATTTGAGCCAGACGACCGTCTTTTCTGCCGGAAAGTTCCTACTATAAGCTTTGCCGGACTGATATAGCTTGAGTCGTGCCTCATAATTACGCTGCCATGCAGCACGGTTATCTTCCGGCAGCAAGGGTAGCAAACCAATTGCTTCTTTCTGCAACTTAATGGCGGCAGCAAAATCGCCGGCTTCGGAATATGCTGCCGCAAGCGTGCTCACATAATCGTGGTTTTTCCAGTTCGTCAGTTCGCATGCTTTAGTTGCCGCCTTAACCGCCTTGACGCCATCGTGCAGTTCGGCAATAGGACAAGCAATCCATAACCAGGCAAGGTCGTTAAAAGCCTGCGCACAGTTTGGAACAAGGTGTACTGCCGCTTCATAATCAGCAATCACTTCGCCATAACTTTTGCCTGGAGGCCCACTTCTGATGCGACGGTATAGTACTCTGGCGAGCGCCTTGGCGATACTTTGTGTGAGTCCAGCGATGTTGGGGTCTTCCGACACCCCCAGCCCTTCTAAAAGTTGTGAGGCCTCATCGAGTTTCCCGGCTTTGATGCGTTCCCACGCGAGGTAACCCTTACTGTTCTCGCCGGCAAAGACTTGTTCCGCCTCGTAAAGGTAATGCTCTTCAGGGGCATATTTAACGTCTTCAAACATCCCTCGCAGTTGTTCAAGAGAAGCTTGTGCTTCCTGGTTGTGGCCGAGCCGGCGGAGGGCCATTGCGATGTATGCTATCTCGCTTAGCTGGGACTCCTTGTTAAGCACTGTCCGGCGGTACTCATCGACGCGCTTCAACGTCGCAGCGGCCTCCTCGTATGCACCCGCCTTGTACCGTTCTATACCCAGCGGGCCAAGGTGTTCCACGAGCATCGTAATGTTTTCGATGGCGTCTATCATGCCTATAAGTGGCTCACCTGCGTGCCGCAAGATTTCCAGCTCCTTGACAAACAGTGGTTCTGCCTCGTTGTAACGGCCCTGCATGCAGTACAGCTTGCCCACGTGGCCCAGGCCTCTCACCGTGTTTGGATGTTCCTCACCCAATACGCGCCGCCAGACTTCCAGCGGCTTGACTAACAGAGGCTCCGCCTCGCTGTAACGGCCCTGAGTGTAATACAGCCAGCCTAATTCGTCCATGTAGCCCACCGTGTCTAGACTTTCCGCACCCCATACGCGGCGCTGGATTTCCAGCGTCTTGACTAACAGTGACTCTGCCTCGTTGTTACGGCCCCGCTTGATGTGCAGCAGGCCCAAGTTGTGCATGGCCCACAGGGTGTCTGGGTGCTCCTCGCCCAGTACTCGCCGGCAGATTTCCAGCGTCTTAACCCAGAGTGGCTCCGCCTCGTTGTAGCGGCCCTGCATATTGTACACCCAGCCCAGGTGGTTCATGGAGTCCAGCGTGTCTGGATGTTCCTCACCCAGCACACGCCGCCGGATTTCCAGCACCTTGACCCGCAGGGTCTCTGCCTCTTTGAAATCGAACTGGTACATATAATGCAACCCCAGGTGGTCCATAGACGTCAGTGTATCCGGATGCTCCTCGCCCAACTGGCTCCGACGGAGCTCGAGCGCACGCTCCAGATGCGGCTTAGCCGACTTGCCTAAACTCATATATGTCATCGCCAGCGTATCACGGATTGATGCTTCGATAAGAGGTGCGTCCTTAAACTTGCCCTCGAGCTTCTCCGCGGCGTTGTCCAGAATCTCTATGACAGTTATTGCCCGACCTTCAGTTATTGCCCGACCTTTGGCCTTGTACGGGTCGAACGACGTAAGAAGGTCCTTGTTGAGGAATTCATTCACAGCCTGTGAGATATGCGCTTGTCGCTCAGCTTCGGCACGGGCGGCTGCCTCCCTCTGTAGCGCCTTTTCAGACCGCAAGTACATCGCTGTGCTTATAACTAACCCAAAAACTATCGCAGCCGCCACGAGAACAACTGTTGCTACCGAGCCGGTGTGTCTTCGCACAAATTTCTTGACGCGATATGTAGCCGTCTAAGGCCCGGCGAGCAATGGATTGCCGTTAAGATAATTTTGAATATCATCCGCAAGCTCAGAAGCCGACCGATAGCGCCGAACACGTTCTTTTCGCATC
>CAZKOQ010000251.1:0-5183 GCA_964554425.1 uncultured Pirellulales bacterium
AGTTCGGACACTCGCAGAAGCGGACACCATCGTCTTGGGATAGTGAGTACCATATACTGTTAGGATTGCTCTTGATGCGGCTCTTGTAGTTTGTGATGAACTCGTTTGTCATTTGTTCATTGGAGGTGCATAGCATGAAGGGTATTCGTTCACCATCACGCAGCATATACCAGTCCGGGTGATTCTTGAAGTACTTCGCCGCAGGCATTATATCTGCCCAGGAATGACCTGACGGAACACAGACGCCATATTGCCTATTATGAAGCATCCAGAGGTGGAAACCAGAGTCGCTGCCATCCCCACCGTTGAGCCAAAGATATCTAGACCAGACGGCCGGGACCTCCTCATACTTGCCTACCTTGAAGGTCAGCTTGTCAAGCTTCGGAACAATCTCTCCCAACTCACCGGGCATATACCATCTGCATCCCGCCATTTCTGCCAAACGTGCTATAGCAAAATATGAGGCCATAGGGGTCTCACCAGCGAGAAGTATCCTGTCGGCATTTATATCTACCACGCTTCCATCCACGCCGAATCTACTCTTTGGAACAGAGGCCCCAAACTCAACGGCCAGCCTGCCTATGGCTATGAATCCGGGGTAGTTTGCGGCGCCGGACTTATCTTTGACCGCAATTACTTCTGGCTTAGCTCCGGTCATCCGCTCTATCAGAGAGGCCAATTCGTCTGCGGCGGCCCTCTCGTAGCCGAGATGTGAGGTAGTCCAGCCGGGCGCGGCGATGTTGAAGGAACTCGCCTTATCTTGCTCGGCGATCAATATTGTCCACGGAATCTTGCCGGATTCCGGGGAAAAGGTCACCTCGCTTGTCGCCCCGGCCGCGACGTGAGAATACATTCCCAGCCATATTACCAACGCGACAACGGCCGTCCTGACTTCCAGCAATGAATATCGCCTGTTCTTGTGCATTGTTATGGGATTATAGTGACAGTTGTTTGTTTAGGCAACTTCAATTACTTCCTTGGTCGCTGGACGAGTAAAGGTTTCAAGCCAGGTGATGGTGAAAAGTTTTCACTATGGGATCGAAATACCACCACAGTACTGCTCTACATCATTGATTCCAGTAGGATGGACAGCAGCATAGGTACTGACTTGGCGTTTCAAACTATACCTGAACCTATAAGCTTTCTACTATTACGGTTTGGCGGATTGGTATTGCGAACAAAACATAGAACATGATCTTAAGGCGCCTAAAGTTGAACAAGCTGTGAGCGGCTATTGCATATAGGGAAGATGGGGGAAAATTAAAGGAATAGGTATTGTAGTATCCAGGGATATTTGATAGTCTCTTTTGGTTGACAGGCGCAGCATTGTAGGTGGCTATTCTGGTTAGGAAGTGTCAGATGGTACTCTGGTCTAATTATGACCTCTCAAGACAAGTCCGAATACAAGACAACCGTAGCAGATGAACACTGGCGGAATGAAGAGCTACAGTGGGCACGTATCCTTTCCTCAGGCAACCCGGCCAAGGGTATGGTGCTGCTATATATACAGAAGGCATGTACTGCATTTCATGAGTTTGAGCCGGCTTGGAAAAAGGGTGCTCTAAAGCAGGAACAGGTTAACTTCTTTCGCCAGCGATTAGCAAAAAGGGTTCGCCATGTATTGGTGACTATGGAGAACAATGGCCTTGGTAAAATTAACGGGGCCGCTGAGCTGGCAGAGATTCTACACTCTATCGAATCAGCAAAAACCTTGGAGGAACTGGCCGGACTCATAGAAAAAATACATGCCGTCAACCACTTACTCTTGAATTCCTTAGAAGAGAGGCGTCAGGGAAAAACAGGAAGCATTTTGCCGGACATCCGATGAAACACTCTTGAGGCATACCGGAACAAAGGGAGAAATTTAGAAGAGGCCCAAGGGGCTTGTTAAGCAGTGCATCAAACCTGAGTTGAGAGAAGTGTGTCGGTTAGAATTCAGAAGGGCGATAGATTATGAAATGCGTTACCCGTCGAGGTTTTGTGAAGAGTTCGATTGCTGCAGGGGTCGCGGTAGTATTGCCGTTTTCTCGTGTGCGAGGAGCAAATGATTGCATCCGTGTGGGCGTGGTAGGTCTCGGGGGGCGTGGTACAGAGGCCCACATACCATCTTTCGAGAGCCAGAAGGGTGTAACGGTCGTGGCTGTAAGCGACGCGGATCGAGAGCGCATGGATGGTGCGGCCAGGATAATCGAATCGAAGTACAACCACGAGGTAGAGCAATACCTTGACATGCGTAAGATGTTCGATCGCAAAGACATCGATGTGATTAGTAATGCGACGCAGAACTACTGGCACGGGTTGAGTACAATCTGGGCATGTCAGGCTGGTAAGCACATTTATGTCGAGAAACCGCTGTCACATTACATTTGGGAGGGCCGCCAGATGGTCAACGCGGCCAGAAAATACAATCGCATCATCCAGTGCGGTACCCAGCGCCGCTCGCAGAGCGCTATTACTCAGGCTATCCAATGGATCCAGGAAGGAAACCTCGGAAGGATCAAGTACATCACTGCTTTTGCCAATAAGCCGCGTTCCTCATGTGGAAGGCGAGATACTCCGCTGCCAATCCCCGATACTATCGACTACGACCTCTGGTGTGGCCCTGCCAAAAAACTGCCTATCTATCGGGACCGACTCCAATATGACTGCAGCTTTGACTGGAACACTGGTGATGGGGAATCGTGCAATCAGGGTGTCCATGAGGTAGACGTGGCCCGTTGGTGCCTGGGTGAGAAGATGCTTCCCCGCCGAGTAGTGAGCATCGGTGGCCGATTCGTATTCAACGATGCCTGCAACGTTCCCAACACGCAGATCATCTACTACGACTTTCCCACGGCTCCGTTACTTTATGAGGTGCACAACCTCTATAAGACTAAGGGTTCTAACGAAACGCCAACGTTTCGTGGCGAGCAGGTGGGTGTGATTGTCGATTGCGAAGGTGGATCGGTGAGTCTCTATCGCGGCATCGCGTGGGACAACGAGGGTAAACAAATTAAGTCTTTCAGTGGCGGCGGCGATCATTTCGTGAACTTTATCGAAGCTGTCCGCAGTGGTCGTCGGGAAGATCTCAATGCTGATGTCCTCGAAGGCCACATCTCCACTGCTGTTTGCCATACAGGCAACATCTCGTTCCGGCTCGGCAACAAAACCTCGATGAAAGAAATGCGTGCCCAAGTGCAAGACATCTCGATCTTCAGTGACATGTTCCACCGGCTACTGGAGCACCTTGCATCTCACGAAGTCGACGTTGATGCCAATGCAGTAACACTTGGGCCATGGTTAGAGATCGACCAGGAGAACGAGCACTTCAAGGACAATGAGCAAGCCAATCACCTGGTCCGTGGCTTTTACCGCGAGCCATATGTTATGCCGGATATGTCTGGTTAAGCATAGCAGCGGAAGAGGGCCGCTTGGCCGCCTAACGAAAAGAGGCGAAGACACTTGATGCGATATTATATAATCTCCTCGCGTCACTTTCCCTTCAGTTTGCTTTTATGGCTGTGGGTTTCTTTACTGAGCGATGTTTGGGTAAAAAGATATCAAAGTGGAATAAGTGGAGGTTATACCCTTTTCCGATAGCCATTGAAGAAGTGCTCGCCCCATACCTTTTGTCCTGTGGGCTTCGGCACAAAGGGGACTTGAATAATGATTGTGTAGTCAATCTGGAGGATGTTGTTATTATGGCTTCTGATTGGCTGGCATGCGGTGATCCGAGCAGTGATTGGCCATAAGCCGGTAGAGAATGTACTGTTTGCTGATTTTAACAATGTAACCCCTTTTTAAATAGGTAAAAGATATCAGCTCTCCAGTCCTTAAAATACTTTGCGGCTTTTGTGCATAGTGTGAGGATTTTGTTGGGGCCACATCAGTGTTAAAACAAATGGGAAGGTTTAGTTGAAAGATACAAGAGATGGCAAGTGTAATTGATTTAAAACCAAAGGTGTCGATCATTGGCTGTGGTAATGTAGGCATACGCTATGCCTACGCCCTTATTATGAAAGGTCTTGCCCGTAGTATTATCATCGCTGATATTGACTGGAAAAGACTCGAGGGCGAAGTTATGGACTTGTGTCACGGCGCACCCTACATTTCGCCCGTTGAGATAGTTGCCGGAGATTATCCTGATATAAAGGGTTCTGATCTTGTAGTGATAACTGCTGGCAGAAAACAAGGAGTTGGCCAGACACGCCATGAGCTTGTCAAGGATAACGTGGATATTTTTAAAGAGATGATACCCAAAATCATCAAATATGCTCCATCTGCGATACTTTTAGTGGTTACCAACCCCGTGGATGTCCTTTCTTATGCAGCCTATAAAATTTCCTCTAAACCGGCACATAAAGTAATCGGTTCAGGAACTGTTTTGGATACAGCGCGGTTTAGGTTCCTTATTGGCCAACACTGCCGAATTGACCCTCATAATGTCCATGCATATATTTTAGGCGAGCACGGTGATAGCGAATTTGCTGCTTGGAGTAATGCCATGATTGGTGGCATTTTCTTCAAGAGTTATTGTGCGATATGTAGCAATAGCCATACCTGTCGCCAGGAAGATGAGTTGGAAGAGATTTTTAACGAAGTAAGAGATTCGGCTTACAAAATTATTGAAAGAAAAAGCGAGACTTCTTTCGGCATAGGTTTATCTTTGGTAAGAATCACCCAGGCAATACTGCATAATGAGAATGCAGTCTTGCCTGTCTCAAGCCTGATTAGCGATTATTTGGGCGTAAGTGAGGTGTATTTAAGTCTTCCTGCGGTGTTAAATAGGAACGGTGTCAGAGAAACGTTAATGCTTGAGCTCTCGACACAGGAACAGGAGGCATTTAGAAACTCGGCAAATGCAATTAAAAATGTCATAAAAAGCGTTAGATTGTAAGAGGTTATTATGAAAAAATATGAAATGCAATAAACAGAAAAGATGACATAAAATAGAACAGAACCTATCGGAAACGAGCATTAAAAAGGGTTCACCAACCGTTCCTTGCGTCGCTTTCCCTGCTGAGGACCAGATAAATTGGTAATGCAATCAGAACTACTTTGAAAGCGGAGTTGAGGGTAAGCACAAGAGAGTTCTTAGGGTTGCCTTTATGGCTGTGGTTTTTTACTTGGTGAGACTTGCGCGAGAGACGGCGGGAAAGACCTGGGGTCTACTCGACCATCAGAGGTTTTTTGTTTATCTGAGT
>CAZKOQ010000252.1:0-5180 GCA_964554425.1 uncultured Pirellulales bacterium
CGGCGGAAGATGCGTCTTTGTCGATAGTTACCCCGACTTTAAGCTGCCTGTCGAGAAAATAGCAGGGGTGATAACGGACAGGACGAAAATGATAATTGTCAATTCACCATGCAATCCGACAGGGGCGGTGTATTCGGAGCAGGAGATAAGAGAGCTGGCGGAGGCAGCGGCGGCAAAGGATATTCTGGTTATAAGCGACCAAATATATGAGAAATTTAGCTATGATGGTTCGTGCGCGAGCATTGCCAATTACTATGATAAGACGATTTTGCTGCGTGGGTTTGGTAAAAGTTATGCGATGACGGGATGGCGTCTGGGGTATGCGGCGGCGAATGAGTCACTGAGATTTATAATCGAGGAAATGACAAAGATACAGCAATATACTTTTGTGTGTGCGCCGACACCTTTTCAGAAGGCGTCTATTGCGGCTCTGGATTATGACACGAGCGAATTTATAATTGCATACAGAAAGAAACGTGACATTCTTTATGAGGGTTTGAGGGACAAGTTCGAGCTGGTCAAACCCTCTGGTGCGTTTTATGCGTTTGTCAAAGCACCTGGCAAATCAGCGACTGAATTCGTGGAAAAGGCGATTAGTAAAAAGGTTCTAATCATACCCGGTAATGTATTTAGCGAAAAAGACACGCACTTCAGGATAAGCTACGCAACCAGCGATGAGAAGATTCTGCAGGGGGTTGAGATTTTGTGCAAGCTCGTTTAAGACAATGACTTACAACTAATAATTTGTAGTTCAAATTCAGGGTCGCATCACTATTTAGATGATTGGCCTGCGCCTGTGGCTTTGTCCTTGACCTCGCTGGTGAAAACGGATAAAACTACCGGCAAATTACACAGCGGTTGTTGTGTGGTTCGGCAATTATTGGTTGATTTTGTAAGGAATCGATATGATCAGGGATATGATTTTCGGGACGGTAGGGGGGCTGGGGCTGTTCCTTTTCGGTATGGTGTTGATGTCGGAGGGTCTTAAGAAGGCCGCAGGCCCAAAGCTCAAAAGCATCCTCGAATCAATGACGAAAAAGTCAATCAGAGGTTTTTTCGTTGGGGCAGGCGTTACGAGCATAATTCAATCCAGTTCCGCTACGACTGTGATAGTTGTCGGCCTTGTTAATGCCGGGCTGCTTACTCTCAAACAGGCGATAGGCGTGATTATTGGGGCAAATGTAGGGACAACAGCAACGGCCTGGTTAGTGTCGATGTCGGGGTTAGAGTTTCTTGATATTTCAATGTATGCGATGCCGGCGATAGGATTAGGATTTCTTCTTTATATGGGGGGCAGAACGCGAAAATGGAAAAGCATCGGCGAAATAACACTGGGATTCGGGATATTGTTTCTTGGCATTGATATTATGAAGGGAGGGTTTGCCTCATTAGAGCAAAGCGCGAAGGTTCAAGAGGTTTTTATATCTTTAGGCAATAAGCCATTTTTAGCCCTTTTGGCAGGGCTGGGGCTGACGATGCTTATCCAGAGCAGCTCGGCATCAATTGCCATTGTGCAGTTGTTGGCAATGGGCGGGGCATTTGGCGCTAACTGGACGGCGGCGCTTAATGCAGCAATACCATTTGTTTTAGGGGCCAACATAGGCACGACAATCACCGCACAGCTTGCAGCATTGCAGGCAAACCGGAACGGCAAACGTGCCGCCTGGGCGCATACGATGTTTAATGTTTTTGGCTCTGTAATTGCCTATCCATTTGTTCACGCCGGCTGGTACAGCAGTTTTGTTCTTGCAGTGTGTCCCTGGGAACTCGGAGGCAATACCGTAGCGGCGTCAATCGCCGTTGGTCACAGTTTTTTTAACATTGCCAACTCCTGTATATTTCTGCCGTTATCACCGGTGTTAGCCAGGGTGGCAACCTGGTTGGTGCCAATAAAGTCCAGCGAGGTAGCAATGCCGCCTGTGGTGCTTGAGAAGCACCTTCTTGACACGCCGGAAATAGCGATTGAGCTGGCGAAGCGTCAAATCGTGCATATGGCGAAAACAGCAAAAAGAGCGTTCAGGCAGTCTATCGAAGGGATTATGGAAAATGACAGGAAGAAACTTAGCTCGGCAATGGAGATAGAAGATGTTATCGATTCGCTGCAGTTTGAGATAACATCGTATCTTTCAGCGTTATCAAGCAAACCTCTGTCTGATGGGATATCTGTCAAGCTGCCGGTTCTTTTGCACGCGGTTAATGACCTTGAGCGTATCGGGGACCACGCTGTTAATATTGTGGAAATTGCGCAACGAAAGATTGAGCAGAAACTTTCCTTCAGCAATCCGGCTATGGCCGAGGCGGAGGAGCTAAGGAAAAGCGCAGATGAGATGTTTGACGATGTCATAACGGCCCTTGAGAACGATGACAATGCGGCGGCGAAGGCGGCACTTGTTATTGAAAAGCGGCTCAATGCGATTCAGGTGGAATTCCGCCGCAGCCACGTTCAGCGGATGACCGAAGGCGGCTGCACACCTGAGACAGGGCTGATATTTATCGATTTGGTTGACAACGTCGAGAAAATCGGGGACCATCTCACCAACATCGCACAGGCAACGATAGGCGGCCTGCAGTGGGCGGAAGTTGAGCCGAAGATGTCCGGCGGTTTGTAATTTGCCTCCATCGGGTTGACAAAGCGGCGCTATGAAATTAGAATATTTCTAATATGAAGAGGCCAATTCATATATCGCTGATAATATTGCCCTATGTGCTGCTAACGTTCTCTGTGCTTGGTTCGACTACGCTCAACAGTGCAGGTATTACTAACGACCCGAATGCTCCACCGGCTGTGGCAGGGTTCTCTACAAAGGCGGCGGTAATTGTCTGCAAGGGTATGATTGACGATGGATTGTTCAAGTCCATCAAACGCAGGACCAAAATCGCTCTCGATGGTGGGGCAACGTATCTGGTCTATGAGATAGGGACATACGGTGGGCTTCTTGAGCCGGCTGACGACATATCCAAGTATCTGATTCTTGAGGTAGGCAAAAAGGCACACACGATAGCATATATAACCAGCGAAGCGATATCGGCAGGGGCGCTGATAAGTGTGTCCTGCCAGGACATAATAATGCGAGAGAACACGACGATAGGGGACTGCGCTCCGGTTGCGCTTGGAGGGAAGCTGGAGGGCGTGGAGAGGGAGAAGGCGGAGAGCTTTGTTCGGGCGGCATTTATGAGGGCGGCGGAGGCAAACGGCTATCCGGCGGTCTTGCTGAAGGCAATGGTCAGTATGCAGACAGAGGTGCACAGGGTAAAGAATTTGCAGTCGGGACAATATGAATTTTTTGAGAGCGACCAGCTACCTGCGGACGCAAACAAATATGAGATTGGCAAAAAAGAACTAATCGTCAGAAGTGATGAGCTGCTGACTCTGACGGCTACGAAGGCGAGTGAATACGGTGTTGCAAGAGCACAGGTCAAGGATTTGGCGGGAGCGTTAGAGTTTTTGGCCAAGCGGGATGGCGTGAGTTTTGCCGGCGAACCGATGGTGCTTAGACCCAACTGGTCTGAGCAAATGGTGCGGTGGCTAAATTCTCCTGCGGTAATGGCGGTGCTTATTATGATTGCGATGCTTGGGGTGTATGTGGAGTTTAATACGCCTGGGATAGGGCTGCCGGGGCTGGTGGCTGTCATAGGTTTTGCGTTAATCATCGGCAGCAAATACTTAGTGGGGATGGCGAACTGGGTGGAGGTGATGCTGTTTGGGTTGGGGATACTGCTATTACTAATAGAGATTTTTGTGCTGCCCGGTTTTGGAGTTGCAGGTGTTCTGGGAGTTTTGTGCATACTGGCCGGGGTATTTGGAATGCTGGTCAGAAACCCGCCGAATAGACTTCCGTGGCCGCAGAGCAACCTCGATTGGCGGTTGTTCACATATAATGTGTTTGGCCTTTCGCTGGGATTAGTCGGATTTGCCGCGATGGTGTGGCTATTGGGGAAATATCTGCCCAAGCTACAATTCCTCAGCGGGCTGATACTTATGCCGACGGTGCCGAAGCAGGGGAGTGAAACGCAGGTGAGTATGACGACCTTGCCCGAGAGGCAGGATAGAGGTGTGAGTGTAGGCGATGTCGGCGAGGTGGTTTCGACGCTGCGGCCCGCGGGAAAGGCACGATTTGGAGATGCAATTGTCGATGTGGTTGCAGAAGGGGCATTTCTTGAGACAGGAACAAAGGTTATAATAGTCGAGATTTATGGAAATAGGGTAGTGGTTAAGGCAGGAGACGGTTAAACGGTTTGACGGTTAGACAGCACAAAGGGACAAGCAATGGGTTGGTGGCTGGTTTTTGCAATTTTTTTGTATTTTGCGTGTGCGATGCTAATAGTGGCTGAGGTATTTGTGCCGAGCGGCGGCGTCATAAGCATTTGTGCGTTTGCGTGCTTAGTTGTCGGTGTGACAATATTTTTTAAGCACAGCTCTGTGACAGGATGGGTTGGCGTAGGGATTGCGGTTGTAATGATACCATCAGTTCTGGTTTTTGCTTACCGGATATTTCCGAAGACCAGGTTCGGCAAAAGCGTTACTCTCAATCCGTCGGAGCGTGACCAAGGCGATGCAATACCCGATACGCCCGAACTAAAGAGGATGCTTGGGGCTGCGGGGGTGGTGCTTACGCCGTTAAGGCCTGTGGGGATGTGCGATTTTTCTGGACAGAGGGTTGAATGTGTGGCAGAAAGCGGTTATGTTGAGAAGGGCCAAAAGGTAAAGGTTATCGGCGTGGAAAGCACAAAGGTGACCGTTCGGGTAATAGAAGAGTAGTTATAAGTTCGTAGTTCATAGTTCATTGTTCATTGTTTCCGCCTTCGGCGGGTTCGTTGGCGATGAACTATGAACTCATAACAATGAACTAAAAATGAATGGGCAGAATGAAAGGGCAGAAAGATGCTTAACTTGACAAATATACTCATGGCGGCGGAAAACCCCGTAAGACTTGTCGGGGCAGCGATTCTGGTCATCCTCATCATCGTTACGTTGGTATTTTTTTTGCTGTTCTTGAAGTTCTTCAGGTTGTGGCTACAGGCGAAGTTATCGCGAGCCGACGTTAAATTCTCCGAGCTGATTGGGATGTGGCTGAGAAAAGTCGATACCAGGATTATAGTCATAAGCAAGATAACTGCTGTTCAGGCGGGTCTGGAACTGACGACGCGGGACCTGGAAAGTCACTATTTGGCAGGGGGCA
>CAZKOQ010000253.1:0-5166 GCA_964554425.1 uncultured Pirellulales bacterium
TTTTGAAGCTGCGGATTTCATCCCAGC
This sequence comes from uncultured Pirellulales bacterium, assembly GCA_964554425.1. GTDB lineage: Bacteria > Planctomycetota > Phycisphaerae > Sedimentisphaerales > Anaerobacaceae > CAYWXK01. The sequence goes on from CAZKOQ010000253.1 coordinate 28, forward strand.
CGGATATGTTCCGACTCCTGTCAAAACGGTAATTGTCCGTCTTGTAATCCATAATCTTTGACTCTACAACAACATCACCAACCGCACCCAGATTTAGCTCAACATCTTCATCAACAGGAATATACTTGAAGGCAGACTGGCCCACATAAGACAACTGTCCTCTGTCATCGGCTGTTCGATAGACCTTCAGCGTCCCGCCAGGGATAGGTGTCTCACCAAGCTTGTGGTCTTTATCGTTTTTGAAGCTAAGAAATCTAACAACAGAAGGGCCGTACCTTTCCTCTTCATATTTGTATAGATTCACAACCGGCACTTCACTTGTATCGAAGCTTTGCAGCCGTTTCGACCAGCCGTTGGGAATCGTCTCAGTTCCTTCAATTATATAGAGAAAATACTCACTCAATCCTTCCTTCTTTATCTCTTTTGGCCTGGCAGCAACTTGTAGAGCAGGATGTTCCAAACCTTCCACTGTGCCCCTTAACTCACGGCTTCTCTCCATTCCTAATCCTTGTCTCAATTCATCGACATAAATCGGCTCACCTGGCCTGCCATAAGGATATTGTCTGCGGGCAAGCTCAGCAATCTGGTCAAGGATGTGGACCTGGCCGACAATTAGGCGGGTCTGGGCATTTTCATAATCCTCACCGCTATTATTTGTAACCACCACATATCCCTGCAGACGCATTGTCTTTTCATCTTCGGTAAGTGTCCCCATATAAAACGCCCGCCAGGATAAGCCGCTCGTCAGATAAGAAATCTCCACAGGCACCTTGCCGCTCACGCCGCTATCAATATTCCACAAGCCAAGATTCTGCACCCTCGGCGGATAAGTCAAATCAGAGATGTCAATTTTATCCGCTTTGGCTTTAGTAAGCATTTCCAAGCTGGTCGGGTCAATGAGGGTGTTTGCCCAGGAAAACTGTAATTTGTTTTTGCCTTCTTTGAGCGTTAGTGCCCTGCTCTCTCGGACCAGCGTCATATCTGCTGAGTTATAAATCGTCAGTTGCACCGTATCCCGTGTCGGCAGCGTAACTAAATCAACCTTTGCCTGCGAAACAGAGGTGATTACAACGATTATAAGGAATATCAGCATTATCTTTCTCATTTTGCTGCTCCTTTATTTTGACTTCTGTATTCTGTTATCTGTCTTCTGCTCTACGGCCTTACGTTTCGGCGATGGTAGCGAATCGTCAGCTCCTTTGCAGCAGGACCTGCCTGAGTGCGAGCAGGCAGCTTAATCTCAAACTCAAGGGTGCCGGCATCCTTTTTGACATACTGCAAATTGCACTCTTCCATATCCCACTGGCCGGGGATGTGCTGAACCATCGTCAGCACCGCGGGACTATCCTTGAAGTTCTCAATCTTGGCCGTGATTATCTCATCGGTATTGAAAAGAACGACCTTGTCATCGTTGTTCTTTATCAAGTTGATTTGCTCATCTTTCATTTTTCGCTGCGTGACGACAATGTCGCGGCTATCACCGATATAAAGCTCCATTTTCTCGCCGACCGGCACAAGCCCCGTAACATCTTCGCCTAAAAAGATGGTGCTATCGTGCCCATCATCCTGGAACAGCCGTGCCTTGCCGCCCCAGAGCGCATACTTGCCAAGACCACTGTTTGGGTCATTCTTAATCCGGTAACTTACCGGGATTCCCACATTCTGGTTTTCAAGCTTCTCCGGGTCCCACGGCTGAATAGCAGCGTCAAACTTCCACACTTTTATAATAGGCACCTTTACCGGTCGCAAGAACAACATCTGTTTGGTCTCCTCGTGGGAGATACCCTGCTCAAAGGACTCGCCATAATCTAAAAGCACCCGCGCCTTATCAAAATCCTCACCAGAGAAGTTCCGCAGGACCAGGAAGCTGGTTAGCTCGACCGCTGTTTCTGGCTTGTCGGCGATTGCCTTGTAGGTAATCAGGCGGTCGATATTGCTCAACAGGTAGCTGATTCGCACCGTCTCGGCATAGTCGCCCTCGCTGCCAATATCCCAGACAAGGGCTGCTTCATTGGGCGGGTAGCTGACACTTAAAAGCTTTACCTTGTCCGAATGGTCGAGCGGCCTGAGTCGAATAGAATCGGCGTCAATACTCACGCCCTTCCAGGAAAAGTCCACCTTATTAAGGCCGTTCTGCAGCGTCAGAACCCGCTCTTCTTCAATCAGTGTCGCCCACGGGTTGTCCAGCCGAATCACCGTCGCCGCCCGCTCAGGCAGCGCCACTAATTTAATCCTGGCCTGGCAAATCACGCTGCAAACAAGCAGCACCATAATCACCATCAGTTTCATTTTCTTAGCGTTCATAATTTAATCTCCTAAAAAAAGTGTTCACCATTATTGTTATTGTTTAAGTTTTCACTCTATATGCCGAATTTCAATCTCGATTGTTTTGCCTGGCTCAACGATAATTTTTTGCTCATTGGGCTTATAACTTGCTGACGATGGATTAGGTCGAGCACTAATGATATATTCGCCGGGAGGTATGCCTGAAATATTGAATGTGCCGTCTTTACTGAGGTATCCTGAGTAACCCCATTTACCAATTTTTTCCTCACCAGGCGTTTCAATTTCAAGGACAATTTGCCCTGTCGGTGCGCTGCCTTTTTCTGTCAGGACTTTTCCACGGACCGTTCCGGTGCCTTCCATAGTAAGCTTGAGTTTATCTGAAGGTATTGGATACATTTGAAAAATAGAGCCTGTCTGGTGCAAGCCCTGACCCTGGCAGCGGATGCTGGCAAAACCTTTAGGCAGCTCGGAAATCTCAAATTCGCCTTTCTCATTAGTGACCACAGGACTTTCACTTAAAAACGGATATTCAGTGCCATCGACCCCGATGAAATTGCCGGCGGAAACCGCAACTCCTGCAAGGGGTTTGCCATTGGTATCAACCGCAATTCCTTTTATATAACCTGTTTTCAAAAGACCCGCATCAAATTCGTATATTTCAGGCCTTCTATTGTCATAAATCTCTAATCCAATTGGAGCAAAACCATCCGCTGTTATATGAATCTGATAAGTGCCGAGCGGAATATTTTCAATTTGACAGAAACCATTAGCGTTCGTCGTATTTTGCATCAGCTTTTGCCAATCATACCCAACGGTGCGAGATGTAGCTCTCCGGTCTTTATTCGCTTCTGGCGGCTCAACACGATTGAGCAATACAATCGTGGCTGCGGCAATCGGCTTTTTAGTCTGGCGGTCGAAGACCTTGCCGCGTATCAAGCCCTTATCTGCAAACTTCTTAGCGACAGAACCGGGCCTTTTATCGGAGACAATCAACTTTTTTGGAATCTTTACCTCTTTCCAAATGATAGGACAATTCCCTCCGATATAGACGTCAACTCTCGGCGCCGACACCGGCTTTTTGGCCCTTGGAACCGGCTTTTCAGGACCAGAATCGCCCACACGATATACGCTCCTCGAACTGTTGTTCATTCGGTCCCAGTCCTGCGGGTTCCAAATCGTGAACGTCCAATCAATCCGATTGCCTTTCTGCTCACCCAACCAATCTATCTTTGGACCATTATGGACGACTAACTCCAATCTATTTACTTTGATTGCTGCGAAAGCTGTAAGCGCCTCGTTGAATTGAGCCGTTTGCTCGCAATTATATTGGAACTCATACATACTTCCGGTTCCAAATGGAGGCCCTGCCCACCAGCTTACACGTGTCGGCAGATTTGCCAGCTCCAACGAGCCGACAGGCCAGCCATGGTCTCCAATCGGCTCATTACCACCGACCTCAATAAGACACAAAGCTGGCTGTGCAAAAGCCAGTAAAACGCAAACCCATACCAATAAACATATTTTCACTATTCTGTTTTCCATTGCTCATTCTCTTTTAAATATTTACCTTCATTTGGTCATTGCCTGCTCTCGTTCACCATAATATGTCCTGACCGTCCATACAAATGTCCGTTTGCTCCGAGGTTCAAGCTTTAGCTTAAATCGAGCGTGGGTGACATCATACTTCTCGTAAGAAATATCCCTTTTGTCAAAATTCATCTGCCAATACGCCGTCCCAAAACTACGCGTAATCTCAAGTTCTATCGGCAAAGCCCTTGTATTCGTAACCTCTATCTGCCACGTATTAACCTCATCCCAGCCCGATACATTTCTCTTATTATCAAATACGTAATTCTCCGTCTTGAAATCCATCAGCTTCGGCTCGATAGTTACCAAACTTGCCGGTCCAAGTTCCAACTCCACCTCTTCATTAACAGGAATATACTTGATATTTGTGCCGCCTACGTATGATAAGAATCCTTCGTCATCCGCCTGGCTGTATATCTTTACATCGCCATTTGGAATCGGCGTCTGGCCAAGATTGTGTTTTTCATCATTTGTAAATGCAACAAACCTTATCGTTTCTGTCCCCCAGCGCTCCTCATCATATTTATATAAGCTCTTTACCGAAATGTCATTTGCCTCAAATGATAACAGCCGCTTACCCCAAGTATTTGGAATTGTCTCTGTGCCCTCAATCGTATAAAGGAAATATTCGCTCAGACCTTCTTTTCTAATCTCCTTGCGCTCAAGCGGCTCATACGCATCAAGAGCAAGTCTTGTCCCCCACATTCCACCCCCATAAGCACCTGATTTATCAACTCCCTCAAACCAATGTCCAGCATAACCGCCGAAACCACCGTAACCGCCACCATAGCCGCCAACGACCGGCCTGCCATAAGGATACTGGCGTTTCGCCAGCTCTGCTATCTGGTCTAACAGGTGCACCTGACCGACGATGACCCGCGTTTGAGCGTTTTCGTAATCTTCTCCGCTATTATTATCCACTCGCACATAACCCTCCAGCCGCATCGTCTTTTCATCTTTCGCAAGCGTCCCCATATAGAACGCCCGCCAGGCCAGGCCGCTTGTAAAATATGTTATCTCAAACGGCACACGGCCATCTATTTGCGAATAGATAAGCCACTGCCCAACTTGCTGGGTTCTGGCAGGGAAAACCAGCTGGCGAATCTCAATCTTGTCCGCCTGCACCTTCGGCTCCAGCGTAAGCGAAGTTGGGTCAATCAGCGTATTTGCCCAGGCAAGCTGCAGCCAATTCCAGCCATTCTTCAACGTCAGATTCCTCTGCTCTCGCACTAAGGTCAGGTCGGCAGAATTATAGATTGTAAGCTG
>CAZKOQ010000254.1:0-5152 GCA_964554425.1 uncultured Pirellulales bacterium
GAAATTCTGCCCGAGGACCATGCTTACCTGTTCGGAGTCAACCGCTTGTTTCTCCTCGTTGTAACTGAGCATTCTAAGCACGATGAAAAAATATTTTTCAAAGTCGTCGAACTTCGGTCTCTGCCAGGTGGTTACGATGTCTTCCAGCAGAAGCGGGTGCAGCTCGTAATGTTTTCCGATTTTTTCAATCATTTCAATCTCGTGGATGCCGTCGATATTTATCCACGTAATGGTAGGTGTTGTCTTGAATTCGAAGCACTCTTCAATTGTAGCAACCTGCTTCTGCTGGAAATTCTGCTCATCGTAGTCTATTACGGTGATTTGCACCGGTTCGGCTTTTTCCCCTCCGATGTGAATCAGAGTCCCAGGCGGCAGTCCTGATTTTAGTGACCGTTTTTTAGTAACCTTGCCCATTGTCGTTTCCTTCAATTTCTTGTTTCAAACTCGCCGCCTGGCTAAACCAGAAAGCTTGTCAGCTTCGCCCGCTGTATTCCTGACTCGGCGCTGGTATTTCGTATCGCATTCGAGGTCGCTTCGCTCTTCACCTGATACGGTGATGGTTACTGTGGGTGTCGCTTACGGCTGCGAAGTAGCTGCTTCATTCGGCTCAGCAGGGGCTGGCACAGGGGCACGCTTGAGCTCTTCGATGGTTTTCTGGAGTTGTGCGATTGTTGCAAGTTGCTGCTCAATGGTGGCCTGCTGCTGCTCTATGGTTTTCTGTATGGTGCCGAATTGGTTCTGGAGCGCAGTAACTTTATTGGTTTGTTCACCTAACTGTTCGGTCAGTTTCTTGACTACCTCCTGACCGCCTTCCTTTTGGGCAATTGCGCCGTCTCGTTCGCTTGTCAGTTGCTTAACCTGCTGTGCTAACTGGTCGCGGGAGCTTTTGGCTGCTTCCAGCTCTTCCTTCAGACCCGCGACCTGGGCTTGTGTCTTCGTCAAGGCAGCTTTGGCATCGGATAAGGTCTTCTCTGCCGCAGCAGCCCTTTCTGTAAGCGATTGCTCCTTTGCCTTGTCTCGGCAGCCCGATAGTAGCACTAAGCAGACCAGCAAAGTAAGCGACTTCACCATCATTTCTCTTTTTACCATTTTTGTCTTCCTTTCTTTATTAGGTTGTTTTTATAACCTTCGATTTTGTCTTTGCCCACTTAACTTCTGAACTTGTAGCTAAGTAATTTATATATAAGTTTCGCTGCTGCAAAATCCGGCGCCTTATTATGCCTATTGGGGCACATCTCGACCACATCAAATCCGACGATATTTTTTTTGTCGCAGACCTTCTTAAACAATCTCAGCACATCATACCATAGTAAGCCGCCCGGCTCCGGCGTGCCTGTCGAAGGCATTATCGCAGGGTCGAAAACATCGAGGTCGATTGTAATATAGACCTTCTCGGATAGCTTCCTGATGGCTTTGTCTATCCACTCTTTTTTGTCGTGAATATCCTCTGCAAAAAAAACTTGGCTTTTATCCATCGTCTCCTTCTCGGATAAGTCCATACTCCTTGTCCCTATCTGCAAAATCGGGCACATCTCTTTGACCCTTGCCATCACGCAGGCGTGATTGTATTTGGAGCCATGGTATTCGTTTCTCAAATCAGAGTGTGCATCGAGCTGCAGAACCGTCATATCGTTATATTTCTCCGCGTGCGCTTTTATTGAGCCAATACTGACTGAGTGTTCTCCTCCAATAACAATGGTGAATTTACCGTGCCGGAGGTGTCCGCTGACTCTCTTGGCGACCGCACGGACCATCGCCTCGGGCGAAGATGTTTCCCTAATTGGCTTATCAGTAAATATCCCCCTGCGATAGACCTCGTAATCTGTTTCTATATCGTAAAGCTCCATATTTGCCGATGCCTCTATTATGGCAGCCGGCCCTTTGTCCGCCCCTTTTATCCAGGTGCTCGTCTGGTCGTAAGGGACAGGAATTATCACTATCTGAGCGCTGCTCAGGTTAGAATACTCTTGCGGCAGATCTCCAAAATTCTTCGCTTTCGCCATAACAGAAATGAACCTGGCTTCTTTAATCGTAAAGCATAAAGTGAAAAACACAAAACCGCCTCTGCCCCCGATTTATCTCGGCGGATTAAGTTAGACATTCTTTGTTTTCAGTCGAATAGGAACATCGCTATCGCCACTGTTGTCGTCCACATATCTTTTTGACCTTTTGCGCTCTGCGTTATATTGGATGTCCTGATTATCAGCCCGCTCGATTTATACACCTGCTCCTTTTCGCTCCACGCCTTGTTCGGGTCAACCTCCAGCCCCAATGTCGTTCCCAGCATCCCCGCCGCAAGGTCCTCAGACAAATCCGCCGCCTCTTGCTCATTCATCCCATACCCGTGCACCTCGCTAAGGTATCCCCACTTCTCCCTGTCTTTAGGAGCGGCAATCCCTACCGAGGAAGCCACTAACCTTTGGTGTTCGTCTGTGTCAGCCCTCGCCATCACACAGTAGCATATCTCACCCGGAGTTAATCTTTTTAGCCCTTTTTCTCTGCTGATAATCTTGCAGTGCGGCGGCAAAATCGAAGAGACCTGGACAAGGTTTTGCTGCGCGACTCCCGCATCTCTTAGTGCGTCCTCAAAGGATTTCAGCCGGTATTTGTGCCGCCCGACCCCTTTGGTAAGAAAAACTTTAGTGGGAAGAAGACTATCCATCCACAATTCCCTCATCTCTGTTTTACTCCTGTAAAAAACCCATTACTTTAATTCACATTCTTCTATACGCTCGCCTCCTCCATAACATCACCCATCCTGTCCGATGTAAAATTTCTCAGTTTCAAGAAATAAATTTTACATTCAAACTACAAATTATATATCTGGGCTTCTGCTTGCAATAAAAATTTTCCAAAAATCTTTCAGCCGCTCGCAACCTATCCTTTTTGGCGGACAAACCCAAGCTCCTTGAGCGCCTCCGCATACTTCATCAAGGTAAGATAATTGCGAAGAGAATAGCCGCTGCATTTAAGCGCCTCCTCCGAGTAATCATCCTGATATTTCTTCGGATGGCTGGGGTGAATCCCGTCTCTCGCCAGAAGCGTGGGAACATCATAATCCTTATACAGCGAAAACTTATCCATCGCACCATTCCAGTCCTGAGGCCTGCGCTTAAGAATCTCTGAATGATAATCAATAAGCGGAACCTTCATCTCTTTGGCCAGCTTCCGCACCGCCTCCGCATAAGCCGCCGCCTTGTCTGCAAACCCATCCCGCGGCGGAATCGTGCTCAGTATCACCACCGTCCCATTATCGAGACACCTCTGCACAACTACCCGCATCTTCTCTATATACTCCTCAAGCCCAACAGAATGCAGGTCGTTTGTGCCGAACATAATTAGAGCCACCTCTGGATTCAGCCGTTTGAGCCACTTATCGATGTTCTCGTGCGCCCAGCGAATCGTCTGCGAACCTTCGTTGCCGAACTCCGAACCCTTCCAGTCCCGCCAGCACTCCTTCTTCATATATCCGTTCACGAGCTTATACGCCTGCTCCATCTGTGGCGAAACATTCTTGCGAGAATACGATAATGGCGTCCAGAAGGCCAGCGTTACCGTAATCGAGTCCCCAAAATGCGCGAAACTCCCTCTCTGACCCGTAAATTTCTTGTGCACCTCCGCCATCGGCTTAACCCAGTATCGTTCCTTCGATTTGCTCTCGTTCGGCTCTTGACCTTGGGCTGGCAGTGCAAATAGCATTACCAGCAACATAATTACAACGCTTCGAATCTCTTTCATTGCTACTCCCTCATCCGCCTTAAGGCGGGTCCACTAACCACCATCGACTAACGACTAATCACGAGTCACGAACCCCGAACTTCGTCGAAGAACGGCGTCCTCTTCTGCTCCACGCAGGTAGCTGCATACAGATACATTGCAGCCGACCAGCTTTGCCAATCCTCGCCGCGAGGTGCGCCATCCTGCGCTCGCAGCCATTCGTTAAATCCGAATTGCACATTCGCCTCGCGGGCCGGACGGACAAGCTCCGTAAGTGCTGCAAGTTTTGTCTCCGCAAGGGCATGTTTTCCTGCCGCAACGAGCGAAGCCACATAAAATCCACAGACGAAAGGCCATATCCCGCCATTATGGTATTCGCCCGGCTGATTATATCGTTTGTATCTTGGCATCCAGTCAGGATCCTCAAGTTTTATATATGGAAACAAACTCGGCGGCAGGTCGCCTGACAGTTCGCCATTTTTCCTCAGCGCCTTGCACTCTGTCTCAATCCAGGATGTAAGTGCCCTTGCCCGCGAAGGTGATGCAATCCCTGTAAGAATCGCCAGGCAATTGCCCAGCAAATCGAAGCGGTCGCTTTTATAAACCTTGTAAGACCACAGTGCGTAATACGGCTTGCGTGTCAGCACTAATCCTTCGTGGACGTGCCGCTGCTGCCTCTCGCCCTTCACAGCAAATCGGCCCATCGCCTCGCGTAGCTCCGAGGCACGCTCATTCTGCCCGAACAGCCGCAGGTATGTGTACACCAGCGTGTTCACATACAGCCCATATCCGAGGACCCACTGTTCATCTCGCCAGTCGCTGGTCGGCAATTGCGCAACGGTAACTCGGTCCGTCGGGCTTTGATATTCCATCCACTTCGTTGCTTTCTCCACCGCACACACTAGAAAATCCTGTTCGCTCGTTACGCCTCGAAATAGTGCTGCCGCAATCAGAAAAAGCGGCGTGCAGTCGCTTGCGCCGCGTTCCTCCGGGTCGTGGACAAGCGATGGGATATGGCCGAGCCGGCTCTGGTTCTTGGCCAGCACCTCAAGTGTCCGGCGTAGAGATTTGACGAGCTTCTCATTACCCGAAACCAGCACACCCAATGAGGAAATCATCAAATCCCGAGTGTATGGCTCAGGGTATCCCCATCCGGCCGTTCTCGGCAATCCCCGATATGGACCGTGAGCATTATGCAATAATACCTCTACCGCAGCTTCCTTTGCCCGGTCAATTAAACGGCTGTCTCGCTTGTTCATCCTACGAAATACCCAATCGGTTTGAAACCAGCTCGATAAACTTTTTGGCTATAATACGATAGTTATAATTCTCTACGGCGCGTTTTCTACCCGCTTCGCCCATCTTCTTCCTCAGTTCAGGGTTCTGCATCAAATCCATAAGGTACTTTGCGATATCGTGCACGCTTGCTCGATAG